>CAMOWP010000021.1 GCA_946628455.1 uncultured Clostridia bacterium
GAGCAGCCTGACGATTTTCGGTCAGGAAAACGGCACGGGTACGCTGACTGCTACAGGCGGTGACGACGCAGCAGGTATCGGCGGAATTTACGACAAAAGCGGTCCTATAACTATTAACGGCGGAACCATTAATGCTACCGGCGATGATAACGGCGGCGCAGGTATCGGTGCCAGTGACGGCAACTCATGCGGTAATATTACCATTAACGGCGGTACGGTTAATGCTTATGCAAGCGGCTCTTCCAATATATACGTTATCGGAGACGCCGGTTGGAGTTCAAACGGCGACGGTACTATTGCCATTCATGGCGGAACTGTAAATGTTAATCCCGGCGAATATACCTACGGTATTGGCTATAGCGGTAACGGCACCATTAACATCACCGGCGGCGTAGTTAATGTTAACAAAGACAAGGCTTGGGCAACGGGCTTTAAAGGTGGTAATCTTAATGTGAGCGGCGGTGAAGTTTATGCAGCGGGTAGTGTTGCTGTTATGAGCAGCGCTAACTTTACAGGCGGAACCTTTATTGCAGAAAGCATCAGGGATAACAACCCGGCTATCCAAAGTTCTGTTTCTATCGCTTCCGGTCTTAAGGTATTACTCGGCAGCGATGAGGCAAGCGCAACTGAGGTTGAACCGTCTTTCATTAACTACAATAGTAGTGCATATTGGAATGCCAACCCTAAATGGATAAAGATTTATCCTGCTCCTGCTTATCCTACAGCAACCATCACAGATATCACTGATACTGCTGAAAACGATAAGGGTCTTGACAAGGCATACAAGTACGTTGCAAACGACGACGGTCACGATTTTGACGGCTACAGAGCTGATTTCGTTGTTACCTTCGACGAGGATGTAGCAGCAGGCGACTTTGAGCTCTGGGGCAAGTTCGGCTCACACGACTGGACTAAGATGGAAGATTTCACTGCAACAGCAGGTCAGAAATACTATCTTCTCAGAGACGTATTTGAGTGGAATCTCACTTATGCAGACGTTATAAGCGAAATCGGAACCTTCCTTTGCGGCTTCAAGGGTGACGCAGAGCTTGAAACAAAGATGAACGTTGCTCTCGTTATCTACGACGCAGCTGACCCTGAGAATACAGAATACACAGTAAACGATACTGAGTATACTATTCCTGAGGCAGACAAGTCTTATCCGACTGCAACTATCACAGACATTACCGAAACAGCTGATAACGCTATGGGCCTCAACAAGGCTTATAAGTACGAAGCAAACAACGACGGTCATTATTATGATAACTACAGAGCAGACTTTGTAGTTACATTTGACGAAGACGTTGTTGCAGGCGACTTTGAGCTTTGGGGCAAGTTCGGCTCACACGACTGGACTAAGATGGAAGATTTCACTGCAACAGCAGGTCAGAAATACTATCTTCTCAGAGACGTTTATGAGTGGAATCTCACTTATGCAGACGTACTCAGCGAAATCGGTACATTCTACTGCGGCTTCAAGGGCGACGCTGAAGTTGAAACAAAGATGAACGTTGCGCTCGTTATCTACGATGCAGCTGACCCTGAGAATACAGCATACACGGTAAACGATACTGAGTATACAATTCCCGAGGTTGACAAGTCTTATCCGACAGCTACTATCACAGATATTACCGAAACTGCTGATAACGCTATGGGTCTCAACAAGGCTTATAAGTATGAAGCTAACAATGACGGTCATTACTATGATAATTACAGAGCTGACTTTGTAGTTACATTTGACGAAGACGTTGTTGCAGGCGACTTTGAGCTCTGGGGCAAGTTCGGCTCACACGACTGGACCAAGATGGATGATTTCACTGCAACAGCAGGTCAGAAATACTATCTTCTCAGAGACGTTTATGAGTGGAATCTCACTTATGCAGACGTACTCAGCGAAATCGGTACATTCTACTGCGGTGTTAAAGGCGACGCTTACACAGAAACCAAGATGAACGTTGCTCTCGTTATTTACGACGCAGCTGACCCTGAGAATACAGCATACACAGTAAATGATACTGAGTATACTATTCCTGCTGTAGAATATAACGACAAGCTCAGCATTACAACGGATGATAAGATTGACCTTAACTTCTACATTGATCCTGCTAACGTTGAATCAATCACTGTAAGCTACAACTCAACTCCGGACGCTGAAACAAACACTCCTGCAACAAAGGAAATCAGCGGCGCAGAGCTTGAAGCAATCAGGGACGGCGATTTCTACAAGGTAGTAGTTCCGCTCGCTCCTGCTCAGATTCGTGACGAGATTCAGGTAACCGTTAACGAAACAATCGGAGAGCGCAGAGTTCTCAATTACTCAATCGCTGATTACTGTAACGTAATTCTTGCAGGTACTGAATATGATGCAGAGACTAAGGCTCTTGCACAGGCAACTCTTGATTACGGTAAAGCTGCTTCCGATTACTTCGGATATAACACAGCAGCTTACGCTGATTATACAATTGCTAATCCGACCGCTACCTTCGGCACATACGGCGCAGGCACAGCAAGCGGAATTACAATTACAAGCGTATCTTACGTTGCCAAGTCAGTTCCTGAGCTTCGTTTCACAGTAAGCGGACTTACAGAAGCTAAAGCAGCTGAAATGAGCGTAAGCTCAAATATCGGCGAGGCTTCCTTTGCTAAGCTTGCTGACGGAACAATCGTTCTTCAGGTAACGGGAATTCCTGCAGCTTTACTCGGTCAGGAAATTCAGATTACAGGTGATGTAAACGTAAGCTATACTCCGCTCAGATGGGCACAGCTTGCTTCACAGGCAAATAACGCTGAGCTTTCAGCTCTCGGCAACGCAGTAGGTAACTACGCAGCCGCAGCAGCTCAGGTATTTTCAAATTAAAGGAGGGTTTGAAGTATGAGAAAATTTAATGAGTACAGAGAGCCTGAATTTAAGGTAGTAAAAACCGCTTCAGAGGATATCATTACTGGTTCAACAGGCGGAACTCTTGATGTTATCTCTGACGCTTGGGACACAGGCTCAAGCGGCAGCGGCTCAGGCGGACTCGGCTTCGGCGTTTAAGCGAAACTGATTGAATAAAATTTATGGGATGCCCCGGTGAAAATCGGGGCTTCCTCAAAAATGCAGGGGAGGGCATCAGCGCCCTTCCACTGCTCGTACCTACGATTGTAGCCTGTTGGTTTGCAATTACCGTAGGGGCGACCATTGGTCGCCCGCAAATGTAGGGGAGGGCCTCTGCGCCCTCCCACTGCTCGTCCCTATAATTCTCCATTCTCAATTCCCGCAATTGTTAATTGTTAATTATTAATTGTTAATTGAATTCGTAAATTACTGCTGTATTTTACAGCGTTTAAATATATAGCTCCGCTGCCCGAGGGGCGGCATATCTTAATATATGAACAGGAGAAACAAAAATTATGAGATTATTTAAAAAGCTACTGTCAATAAGCATTTCGCTGATTATGGCGGCGGCTGTTATGCTCGGCTTCAGCGCAGTTTCAAGCGCCGCTGACGAGCCGAATAACAACGTCAGCCTCACCGTCGGCGAAAATATAGTATCTCATTACTATATCGATTCTGCTTATTACAGGGAAAAGGGCTGCGATTCGCTTCAGTATTCCTATAACTCAACTAATGAGAAAGAGGAGTACAACAGGGTAGAATCGGGCGTTAAAAGCCTCGGCAGCGACGACGTTTATGTTATTGACGCTTATCAGGCAGCAGCTCAGATTGCGGAGCCCACCGTTATTGAAATTTATAAGGACGGCGAGGTTTTTGACACGGTAAGATATTCCTCAAAAACCTATTGCGACTCCGTTATTTCAATGACCGATGAGGAGCTTGCTCAGGCAGGAATCAGCAAGGGCAGAACTCTCAGCAGGCTTTGCAAGGCTATTGTTGCTTACGGAAAGTCGGCTCAGGAGGCGTTTAATTACAACGCTTCAACCGTTGACGGCGCAACAACTATTACCGACGATTACGCAGAGGAGCTCGGAATTCCCTCCGCTGCTTACACTCCAACTCAGTCAAAAACAGCAGGGGATAACGTAAGCTTCAGAACGGCTTCGTTCATCTGCACCTCGTCGGCTAAAATGCGTTTTTATCTCAACGTTAAGGATGAAAGCGACACAACAAATTACGGCGAGCCCGTTATAACGGGAATTGAAAACTTTACATACGAAAAGGGCTACGTTGAAAATAACGGCGCAAAGCAGTATTTTATTCAGGTTAACAACATCAAGCCTGTTGATTTTGATGCAAAAATCAACATCAGCTATGCGGGCGCGTCAGTTTCAATGAGCGTTCTTGATTACGCGGGCGCGGTTATTAACAGCGCTGCTATGAACGCGCAGACTAAAACGCTTGCAAAATCGCTGATTATTTATAACGCAAAGGCTGAGGATTTCTTCTTTAGCCACGACACAGTTCTTCACGCGGCAAATGCCGCAAGCTGTACTGAGGCGGGCAACATCGCTTATTACACCTGCAACGATTGCGATAAAATTTTTGCAGATTCTTACGGCGACAGAGAAATAACTCTTGCAGACACAGTTGTTGCACCGCTCGGCCATAACTATGAAGAGGCTGTAACAGCTCCAACCTGCACCGAGCAGGGCTTCACAACCTACACCTGCTCACGCTGCGGAGACACTTACAAGGATAATTACACCCCCGCAACGGGCCACACCTACGGCGCTCCGAGCTGGAGCTGGGTTGGCAACGATACTGACGGCTACACCTCCGCAACCGCAACCTTCACCTGCACGAAGGACGCTTCGCATACTGAAGCTGTAACGGACAGCAGCATTGATTACGCTGAAACGGTTGCTCCGCAGCCTGGCGTTGAAGGCGAGGGCACTTACACCGCTTCGGTAACCTTCGGCGGTAACACTTACACCGATACAAAAACTGTTGCTATTGAAGCGCTTCCCGTTATCAAAGCAACGTTCACACATTCCGATAATCTCGCTAACGTTGAAAACTACCTTTACAGAGCAGGTAATTCAAACGCAATCACTCTCGGCACTCTCTTTAAGGTTGCCGATGAAACAGTTCCGAGCTCAGCTGACGTAAATGTAACAATAACAAACGTTGACTCCGCAAACACAACCGCGGCAGGCACGTTTACAAAGAACGCAACTGACTGGACTCAGGGCACCGTTAAGTTCACGGGCGAAGGCGTTGTTAAGGTAACGATTAAGGAAGCTGACGGCGAAGCATATGTTCTTCCGCTTGAGGTTGTTCCCGGAACAAACTACACCGAGGGCGCAACCGTTAAGAACAACACAAACTCAGTTCTTCTCGGTAACGTCGTTCTTGCAACAAGCAGCGGAAACGTTGCCGCTATGACTCTTTCAAATAAGTCCTTCTACGGTAACGGCTTTACCCTTGACGCAAGCGGCTCGGGCATATCTTCACGCACTAACGGCTTAATCTGCTTAACGAATACGATATTTGATAACGTTGTTGTTAAGGGTCCGACCTTCACCGAATATCAGGGCTCCTTCGGTAACGATTATTACGCTTCAACCGTATGGGTTTATAACGGAACAAACAGCGTTATCAGCAACTGTCATATCACGGGCGCGGCTTCTCCTGTTCGCGTTATGGGCGATGTGACAATTGAAAATACAGTGCTCAGCGGCGGCATTTATGCTAACCTTGAATTCAAGAGCGGCAATGCGATTATTGACGGAGTAACAACCGTTAATAAGCAAAACGGCCTCGGCATTGTTTTTGATACGGATTGCTCGGCAGGCTCATCAATAACTCTTAAAGGCGAGCTTACTCAGCATAACTTTATTTCAGAAAACACTAAGATGGCGAACTCCGCCGCAACAAATCTTAAGGACAGAATGTTCGGCTCGGCTTACAGCAAATTCCAGTTCACGTCGGGCGGAACAAAGTATGTAAACACGGGTATAATCTCAATGTCGAATTATGTCGGAGAAAATCAAATTGTTGATTTACGTTCCGATAAAAAGAATTATTCAGGCGCGGTTGCAACAATGAGCTTCGGCTCCTTAACTGTTAACGGCTATGTTTACACAATGGAAAACACAGACCCGTCAGCCCTTGAAACAAGCTACACGGAGCCTGAATATTCACCGTCAGAGCAGAGATATTATGAGCCTGTATTCACCTGGGCTGTACCTTCGGGAGATAACGTTCCCGCCGGCGGAGACGCTCACTGTTATAAGGATTCAAACGGCGTTCTTCAGATTCAGTTTTTAAGCGGCGGCTCAAAAACTCTCAGCGTTGCTTCTCTTCCGAGCGTTAAGAAATACGGCAGGAAGGTAATCGCTTCATCTGTTACCTGCACAAATAAGAACGGCATTTCAGTTCCCGTAAATAACGGAAATGTAACCTTCTCCGAAGCAGGCGATTACACTCTTACTTACACTTATAACGATGACCTCATATTTGACGAAACGGGCGCGGATTCCTCAGCAACCAAGACTTATACAAAGACGGTTAAGGTTACCGTTGCTGTTAAGAAGAACGCACCGAACGGCGTTATAACCTGCACCTCAAACACGGGCGCTATGATATGGGGCGCGGCAGGAAGCTCGTTTGACCGCGACTATCAGCCAGCGGCACCGATTTTCGAAAATATGGTTATTAAAGACTATGACGAAAACGGAGACGAATACACAGTTCTTGACGGAGCTAATCAGGCTTCATTCCTTTCAAGCATTGCTTCCGTAACTGCTGACAGCGATAACAAAACAGGCTTCACAATTCTTCTTGCTGACGGCACAAAGCTTTATATCAAGTGCGGCGCTCCTTGGAACTCGGGCACGCTCGAATTCAAGAAATATAATAACGCGTTTTATATGTGCGGCTCCAAGGCTTCAAATAATCCGCAGACTATAACGTGGAAGGTAACGTCTTATACGTACACGGGAAGAAACGGCGTTGCTGTAACATATTCAACAGCGCGTAGCTTCACTTCATCTGCCGATGACAGCAACTATGTCACTCTCAGCAACCTTACAGCTAACAAATTCTTGATGCTTGACGCGCAGGGCGGCACAGTTTCACCGACATATTACAGCGCCTCGCCCGCAACTCTTCCGACCCCTGAAAGGGAAGGCTACACCTTCCTTAACTGGAACACGAAGGCAGACGGAACGGGAACTGCTAAATCGGCAGGCGCAAGCCAGACCTTCTCAAGCACAACAACGCTCTATGCTATCTGGGCTGAGAACGTGACGGTTTCATTTGATACAAACGGCGGAGGCTCGGCTCCTGCTCCGATTTCCGCAGGCGCAGGAACAACAAACACCCTGCCTTCTGCTTCGCTTATCGGAGCATGGCTCGAGGGCTGGTACACAGAAGCCGACGGCGGCACCAGGATAGGTAACGCAGGCGATTCATTCACCGTTCCTGCAAGCGATACAACATATTTCGCTAACTGGGAAACGGCGTACACCGTAAGCTATAACGCAAACGGCGGAACTGTTGATACGGAGAGCGACACTTATATGGGCTCAGCTCTTACTCTTCCGTCACCGACTAACGGCGCAAAAACCTTTGAGGGCTGGTACACCGAAGCACAGGGCGGAACTAAGGTAGGAACAGCAGGCGATTTATTTGTACCTACTTTAAATATTGAGCTCTTTGCTCACTGGTCTGATAATATTCTTGTAACATTTGACGCAAACGGCGGAACGGCTGCAACAAATTCAGATACGTATGACCGCGTTACTCCGATTACTCTTCCGTCTGCAAGCTGGGCAGGTCATCAGTTCAACGGCTGGTATACCGAAGCAAGCGGCGGAACAAAGATTGGTAACGCAGGAGATTCTTATACTCCGAGCGAGAACGTAACTGTATTTGCTCAGTGGACTGCATACACCGTAACTTATGACGCAACCGGCGGCTCAGTCAGCCCAGCTTCAGCTGCCGCAAATGACAGCGGCACGGTTACTCTTGCAACACCAACGCGAACAGGTTATACCTTCAACGGCTGGTACACCCAGACAAGCGGCGGCACGAAGATAGGAAATGCAGGCGATTCGTACACTCCGAGCGCTGATATAACAATTCACGCTCAGTGGAATATTGCAAGCTACAAGATTAATATTTCTCAGAATAACAGTACGACTACCGTAAACGTTAACGGTAATATTATTTCAAACGGCGGCTCGGTAGTATATGACAGCGTTGTTTCTGTTTATCTGACTTATTCCGAGGCGGACAGCCGTAATTTCACGGTCAAGCAGGGAAATACAAACGTAACGCTTTATTCAGACGAAGCATGCACACAGACCAAAACAGGAACGGATGAAGGTCAGTATTACTTTAAGATGCCGGCAGGCGACGTAACGATAACAAGCACAAGCACAAAGGCTTCCTCGTGTATCGCTCCGGATACTCTTATAACCCTTGCAGACGGCTCTCAGAAGAGAGCAGACGAGCTTACCGGCGACGAGGATATTCTCGTATGGAACTTCGAAACGGGCGAGTATGACTCAGCTAAGCTTATGTTCATTGATGATTCTGACGCGTACGGTGAATATGACGTTGTAACGCTTCATTTCTCAGACGGAACCGAAACTAAGCTTATCAGCGAGCACGGCTATTTCGACGCTGACAAGGCTGAATACGTTTATATCACCGAGGATAATTTCGGCGATTATATCGGAGACAGCTTCGTTAAGCTTGACAGCATTGAGAATAATACGTATAAGACCGTAACTCTTGTAAGCGCCGAGGTTAATAAGGAGAAAACAACTCCTTTCGGACCTACTGCAACTTATCCTTTCGGCTTCTTCGTTGACGGTATGTTCTCAATGCCCGGCGGTATTTCGGGTATGTTCAATATCTTTGAGGTTAATTCTGAAACTATGACTTATGATTCAGAAGCTATGCAGCAGGATATTGAAACCTACGGCTTATTCACCTACGATGATTTCAAAGACCTTGTTCCCGAGGACGTATTTGATTCAGCAGGCTGCGCTTATCTCAAGGTTGCAATGGGCAAGGGCCTTATAACCTGGGAAGAGATTGAAAGCATCGCCTCAAGATACGTTCCGTTTGTTACGGACGCGGAATAATCACCTTAAAGGAGGAACTTATTATGAAAAATTTAAAATATAATGAGCCTGAATTTAAGGTTGTTATCACAGGCAGAGAAGATATCATTACTGGTTCAACAGGCGATTTCGGTTCATCTAACGGATTTAACGATAACCCTGCTCCGGGAACAGGCGGCTGGGGTATGCCTGACCTTGAAATCTAAGCATTTTCAAAGGGGTTATCTTATGCGGATAGCCCCTTTATGTAATTAATAATTCATTTTATTGCTGTACTGGAGAAAATGATTTGAGTGAAAATAAAAAACCGAGGAGACCGCTCCCGCCGCCTCCTCCGCCTATGCGCCGCAAGCCTTCAAAAAAGGAAATGAAAAAGCTTGCCAGGCGCCATAAAAAGAATATAAGCGGAGCTAAAAGGTATAAGAATTATCTTGAAAGAGATAAATATAAGGCGTACCTTCAGGGCAAAATTGACGAAGCAGAGCTTAAAAAGCTGCTTGAAAGGGAAGAGCAGTTATATGACGGCGAGGAGAGCAGCGCCGCTTCGCGAATGGAGTTCGGCAAAGAGCTTGATGATAGCGAAAACCCTTATCTTCTTGCTGAAAAGCACAGCAAAAACGAACACAGAAGGTCTGTCATCCTGCGCAGCGCTCTGACCTCCTTTCTCTGCCTTGCTTCGGCAGTAGGACTGAACTTTCTTTCGTTCCATTTCCCGTTTACCCCTTCAATTATAAAAATCGATTTTTCGGCGTTTCCCGAGCTTCTCGCAGGGCTTGCCGTAAATCCAATAGCAGGCGTTGCCGTAATAATCGTTAAAAGCTTACTTTGCTATTTAATCAGGCCCGCCTCAATTCCGAGCATTCCCAATAAGCTGATACTTGATACATTGTTTATGCTTCTAACGGTGCTTTTTTTCAGGTTGCTTGTGAATTCAAAAAGCGCCGTAAAAAGGCAGGGGAAGGAGATTAAGGAAAAGGATTACTCAGCTTCGGGTATCGTTTTAAGCGGGCTTGCGGGAAGCTTTGTTACGGCGCTTATATCGCTAATAACGCTTCACAGGGTTTATTTTCCGCTTTTGTTCAGGCTTTTCGGGGATAAGGGCTACAGCGAGGAAGCAATTTTCAGGAACTATTTATCTGCTTTTAATGGCGTGTTAAGGCTGCTTCCGTTTCTTAAAAAGCTTATTCCGACCCTGTCATCGCTGTTTATGGGAACGGTTATGTTTAATCTGCCCTTGAATATGTTCAAATATTTTGTATGCGCGGCTGCCGCAGCGGTTATATTTACGCCCGTATATGAATTTATTCATAAAGAATAATTATTGTGTTTGACTAAAATTATGCTTAATGATATACTGAATATGAAATTATATGAGAGGATATGAGATTATGAAAAAGCGAGTTATTAAGTTTATAAGCGTTGTTCTGGCGTTTGTAATGGTGTTTTGCTCAGCAAGCATTGCTTTTGCAAAGGATGTTAAAACTCCCGTAATTCTTATTCACGGTCTCGGCGGTAACGCGCTTTACAGAAATGTGGGAACTGAAAACGAGGAGGAAATCGCCTCCTACGGCCTTGACGTTCAGGGCCTGCTCACAAATTCAGACGTAATGTCTGAGGCTGTTAAGCTCTTTACAGATGACCAGCAGGTTAATTATAATACTCTTTTCAGCGCGCTCGGAGATTATTTCAAAAAGTCAGAGCTCAACTGCGATGAAAACGGTAACGCTCCGAAGGGGCAGGGCATTAATAATTACTGGACAACTCCGCTCTCAAAGCACAGGTCTTACTGGGAAAGCGCAACCAACGCTGAAGCGGGAATTGCAAGGCAGCTCTGCGAAATCTACGGCGCAAAGAACGTTTACGCGTTTAACTACGACTGGAGGCTCGACGTCCGTCACACTGCAAAGCTTCTCAGAAAGCAGATTGTTGCGATTAAAAAGAGAACGGGCGCCAAAAAGGTTTCCCTTATCGGTTGCTCTCTCGGCGGCGCTGTTATGTCAGCTTATATTGACGCGTATAAAACAAAGAATGACCTTGACCGTCTCGTTTTCGTCAATCCCGCAATTGCAGGCGTTGACGTTGCAAGGCTTCTGCGCTTTGATTTAAGGCTGAACAAAAAAGAGGTGCTCTCATATCTCAAGCATATGGAAACTGCGTATGACGGCGGAAATCAGGCTACGCTATTTAAAGCAATCGGAGCTATCGGCGATTACAGAATAGGCGTTGCGGTTGACAATCTCAACAAGGTAGCAAAAAATAAAAAGCTCCTCTCTAAGCTCTTCATGAACGTTATCAAGGGCTGGATAGGAAATATCCCCGCATACTGGGAATGCGTTGCTTATAAGGATTTCAACGCCTGCGTTAAGCAGATGTCCAAAATAGGCTTCCTTGATAAAAAGAGCGGTCTTTATAAGAAAATTAAGGCTTACCATAAGGTGCAGGGCAGATTCAATAAGAATATCAAGTACGTTAAAAAGCACGGCGTGCAGGTCGCAATCCTTGCAAACTACGGAACAAGAGGTATTCCCGTAACATCAAAGTCAAAGAATCACACCGACGTGCTTATTGACACAAAGTACGCTTCCGGCGGAGCAACGGTTGCTCAGTACGGCAAAAAGCTCAAGGGCAAAAAAGCAAAGGGCAAGTACGTTTCTCCCGATAAGGTAATCAATGCAAAAACCTGCGTTCTACCGAACAATACCTGGTTTACAAAGAATCTGCTTCATATTCAGTATCATTACGGAACTGAGGCGACTAAGCTCATCTGTAATATGGTATGCGGAAAGGTTAACTTAAACCTTAAGGCAGTTAAGAAAAAGTACGGTTACAGCCAGTTTATGAAGGCTGATTCAAATCAGGGAATATCAAATATTTAATAACGTATAATTAAAAGACGCTGCACTGCAGCGTCTTTAATTCATCCTTATGTAATAAAATTCAACCGTGTCCTCTTTTCCGAGCTCGTATTTATCTGCTGATTTCATCGGCACCTTGCCGTTTACCTTGTACATCCAGCCGCCTTTATTTTCGCCGTATGAGTCCTCACTGATATGGTTTATGCTGTAAACGTATTTACCGTAAATTGTTTCTTTTGCGCGCATCTCAATTCCGTTTAAACGGCACGAACGCTCAAGTATATCGTAAACCGTGTCTCCGTCTTTTAAAGAGCACTGATAACCATTTAGAGCGTAAGGGGAGTAGGGCGTAGCCGCCGAGCAATCAATCGTCAGCGTGACGATTGATTTTTTCTGTGCAGGCTGAGTGGTCGTAGTTGTCGTGGTAGTAGTATTCTTTTCTTTTTTCTTTTTGCGCTTCTTATTCTTTTTTCTGCTTTTCTTTTTGCTCTTTTTCGTCGTCTCCTCAGCCTTCGTTGTTGAGGCTTTTGTGCTGCCTTTTTCCTTAGCGGTTGTGCTCTCGGTTTTTGAGGTGCTTTCTGCCTTCTTTGCGGTTGAAGCCGCTGCGGTAGTTGTTGAAGCAGTGACTGCAGTGGTTTTAACAACAGCATCGCTTTCCTCGATTATTTCCTCGGATGCTTTTTCGGTTGTTAACGTTTCGGCTTCTCCTGATGCAGTAACAGCCTGCGTTTGCACGGTAGGCGCGTCATTTTTTATAACGCCGAATCCGCGCGCATAAACCGAAGCTCCGACTGCCGCGCACACAACGATACAAAGGAGCAGACTTATATATTTACTTGTGTTCATTATGACTCCTGACTATTCCGTTATATGCTGTTATTACCGCTTCGTCCGAGATATTGCAGCCAAGCTCAAAAACAGGAACGCTGTTAAAAAGCCTGTCAAGAATATCAAGAATATTCTCCATTGCGCTTTTGCCTACGTATCTTATTGTCTGCTCAAAAACGCTGTGAAGCGCTGCGGCAGTATCGGCTCTTTTTATATAGCATTTCTCGCTTCTTTTAATAAAGCAGATAGCTCCGAGCGGCGCTATTTCAGGCGTTGACCAGTCCGTCTGACCGCTCCACGGAGTTCCGCAGGCGTAAACTTTGCCGTCAATTATTCTTATTGCGGGCTTGTCGTCGTTTAGCATATGCGCTCTGCTTTTGAAATGCTCAAGCCATAGCTTTGCGTGGGTGGTTTTTCCCGTGCCGCTGTCTGCCGAAAAAGCGTAGGCAACGCCGTCAAGAACGATACAGGAGGAGTGAAGCAGAATTCCGCCGTAGCTTGTCAGCTTTCCGTAAAACTCCGAGCCCGACAGCATATAAATCCAGTCATCGTCCGATTCCTTGCTGTCAGGTCCTCTGTGGAGTGAAAGAAGCTCTTTCGTTATGTTTATTTCGATATCCGCTTTTTCATCCTGCTTTTCGCTTAAGTAGGGGAGAGCCTGCTTTTCGGTTCTTCCCTCGCAGCCGCTGAGGCTTACCTTAAGCCCTGCAATATCGTATATCGGCATATCTTACATCCTTTTTCATTTATGACAATAGTATAATTTATACTGCCCGAATAGTCAATATTAATTATAATTATAATATCACTTGATTTTTAGTAATTTTATGTTAAAATGATTATAACTATAATTATGTTCAGTTGAATTTGAGGATGGCTTATGGCTAAGAAGAACACTAAATCAACAGCAATTATTGTTGTTTTGTTTATCATACTTTTTGCGATTTTAGGCGCAATCGGCTTTTTGATTTATAACGCAATTGACAGCGACATAAACGGCAAAAATCAGCCTGATACGGAATATACCCTCGTTATTGAAAAGCAGGATTTTGCCTTTGAAATAGCGCAGAAGCTCAAGGGTGCGGGGATTATTATAAACGATTCCGTCTGGTCAAACTGGATGACCTCAAATTATCCCGATTTTCAGTATATCAACGGCGAATATAAGCTGACTGCCGATATGAGCTATGAGGAGATTGCCGAGAAGCTTCAGAATCCCGATATCTCACACAAAACAGTAAAGGTTGTAATCCCCGAGGGATACAACTGTATGGAGATTGCAAAAACGCTTGAGGAAAACGGCATCTGCAAGGCTGACGCTTTTCTCGAGGTCTGCAAATCAACAGACGGCTTTGAGTATAGTTTCCTTGAAAGCGTTCCCGATAACGAGCTCGTTCCCTATAAGCTTGAGGGCTTCCTTTTCCCCGCAACGTATGACCTCGCGCTCAACACCGAGGCTAAGGACGTTGCAAACGAAATGCTCAGGGCGTTTTCCGCAAGATATAACGACAGCATGGATAAGTTCTGTAAGGAGCATGATATGACGCTCTATGAGCTTTTAACTCTTGCAAGCGTTGTTCAGGAGGAGGCGTTTACTACCGAGAGCGCCGCAAATATCGCTTCGGTATTTATGAACAGGCTTGAAAAGGGCTCAAAGCTACAGTCTGACGTAACGTATTTTTACGCCAAAAAGCTCCGCGATGATTACGGCTTCTCTCAGGAAACGTACGACGCGTATTATACATACCGCTGCGAGGGGCTCCCCGCAGGGCCTATAACAAACTCAGGCGAGGATATAATCAAGGCAACAGTAAACTACCCCGAAACAAAATACCTTTATTTCTTTTCTGATTTAAAAAAGGAATTCCATTTTGCCGAGACGTACGATGAATTCCTTGAGCTTCAGAAGAAATATCCGTGGAAAGAAGAATAAAAAGGAGTAAGCTATGTCTAAATGGGATAAGGATTATCTTGACCTCTGCAGAAGAATACTCAGCGAGGGCGTTGAGGTTGAAAACAGAACGGGAATAAACACAATTAAAGTTCCCTCGGCTCATTTTCATTTTGATTTGGGCGAGGAGTTCCCGATACTCACAACAAAGCAGCTCTTCATCCGCCAGGCGGTGCTTGAAATGCTGTGGATTTACCAGGCACAGTCAAACGACGTTCGCTGGCTTCAGGAAAGAGACGTTAAAATCTGGAACGAGTGGGAGATTGACGAGGACGGAATATGGACCGCCGAGCAGATGCTTCTTGACGAAAACGGAAAGCTTGCCAAAACAACGGTACATAAGGATTTCGGCAAGGAGTTTGCCCACACAATAGGAACGGCTTACGGCTATATCGTAAATAAGTTTCAGATGACTCAGAATCTTATCAACACAATAAAGACCAACCCGAAAGACAGAAGAATGGTAATGACGCTGTGGCAGAACGATTATCTTGACACCGCCGTTCTTCCTTCCTGCGTCTGGAGCAGTGAATGGGATGTAACCGAGGGCAGGCTTAACTGCTGGGTGCATCAGCGCTCTTGCGACGTACCGCTCGGGCTTCCGTTTAACGTAACGCAGTACGCAGTTTTAAACTGTATGCTCGCTCAGGTTACAGGTCTTAAGCCGGGCACAATCGACTGGTCTATTAAAGACGCTCACATTTACGTTAATCAGGTTGACGGGATTAAGGAACAGATTAAACGCCAGGACGAGCAGGGAGACCTTCCCGCGCCTCAGCTATGGCTTAATCCCGAGGTTGACGATTTCTTTAAATTCGATAACTCGAGGGACTGCAAGGACGTTAAGCTCATCAACTATGAGCATCTCGGAAAAATCGCTTTCCCGATTGCTCAGTGAGGAAATGTTATGTCTTTATCAATAATTGCCGCTGTCGGTAAAAATCTTGAGCTCGGGCTCAATAACGGTTTAATCTGGCGTTTCAAAGAGGATATGAAATTCTTTAAGGAGACTACTATGGGTCACCCTGTTATTATGGGGCGCAAGACCTTTGAGTCTCTGCCAAAGGCGCTTGTGAACAGGCGCAATATCGTTATAACAACCGACACTGACTATTCAGCCGAGGGCGCAGAGGTCGTTCATTCCGTTGAAGAAGCTGTTGAGCTCTGCGGCGGGGAAGAGGCGTTCGTTATCGGCGGCGGAAGAATTTACAGCGAAATGCTCCCGCTTTGCGATAAGCTTTATTTAACTGAAATTGAAGCTGAATGCAAAAGCGCCGATACTTTTTTCCCAAGCTTTAATAAAAGCGATTATATCAGCGAAAAGCTCAGCGAATATAACGTTGACGGAATTTCGTTTTCTCATATTTTATATACCCTAAGGAAAGGTTAACTTTATGCGCAAATCAATTAAACTTATCTCGTTCATACTGTGCCTTGTGATGATTGTGTGCTCTGCGCCCATAAGCGCTTTTGCTGAGGAAACCGGCGAGGATAATTCGTCTCCCTCAACAGTTGAGCCTGCACAGGATACCACAACCAAGCCCTCAACAACCAAAAAGGTTAAGCCTAAGAAAACAAAGGTTGAAGGGCTTCCGGAGTATATCAATAAAAAGGCTGATAAAAAGGCCTCCTTTAAAATCACAATAACTCCCGCAGACCCTAAAAGAGTTGTTAAGCTCCAGCTTTACAACAGCAAAAAGAAAAAGTATAAAACTATCAAAACATATAAAACCAAGGTCGCTGAGACTGCTAAGCTTAAAATTACCATTCCCGATAAGTACAGAAAAAAGACAACGGGAAAGTGGCGCATAGTTATTGCCAAATCAAAAACGGGTAAAAGGTATATCTCAAAAAGCTTCAAGGTTGTTACAAGCAATGTTGACCTTTTAGGGCTCAACTCAAAGGCTGCCTGCATTTACTGCATTGATACAGACAAGGTTATCTATGAAAAGAAAATGAACCAGCGCCGTCAGCCTGCAAGCTGCACAAAGGTTATGACTGCTATCTGCGTTATTGAGGAGGGCAAGTTTTACGGCACCTCAAAAACAGTTGCAGCGGCTCAGAGAACGCCCGCAAAGAGGCTTTATGCAAAGTCCGGCGACAGATGGAGAAATAAGGATTTGATGTACGCAATGCTGCTTCCGTCTGCAAACGACGCGGCAGTGCTTCTCGCCTGGGGCGTTGGAGGAACGGGTAAAAAGTTCGCAAAGATTATGAACAAGACCGCTAAAAAAATCGGTCTTGAAAACACTCATTACACAAACTCCTACGGCCTCCCCGATAAAACGCATTACACAACGGCTTATGACCTTGCAAAAACCGTTGCCTATGCGGGAACGCTTCCCGAGTTCCGTCAGGTTGTGGGAACCTCTCACTATTCCTTCTCCTCGGTTAATTACCACAATCACTATTCCTTTGGAACGGCTGATAAAATGAAGGGCTGGAAAGGGCATATCGGAGGTAAGACGGGCTCGTCCCATAAGAGCGGCGCCTGCTTCGCAGGGCTTTATAAATACGGCGGAAAAACTTATGCCGTAACAGTTCTCGGCGCTTCGTCAAAGAGCGTGCGCTGGAATGATATGGGCAAGCTTTACAGATATATTCAGAATAACGGAAACGAAAAGTATTAATCAGGTAGCTTGTTATATTAAAAAAGTTCTTGACAAATGAGCTCGGGTGTGTTAATATATTCGCACAACAAAGAAGAACGCACCCGTTCTCCCCTTAAGCTGACGTGAAAAGGGCAATACTTATTTGTTTTTAACAGCAGGTGAAGTACGGGCGCATGTTCGTACTTTTAATTTTATTTAAAGAGGTGTTTTTTATCAGCAAAAATGCTCCGCAGCTTAACGGCGAAATCAGAGATAAGGAAGTCCGCGTAATTTCCGATACAGGCGAGCAGCTCGGCATTATGAGCGCAAAAGAGGCTCAGCAGATTGCCGACAGCAAGGGTGTTGATTTAGTTAAAATCGCTCCCCAGGCTAAGCCACCTGTTGTTAAGATTATGGATTATTCCAAGTATCGCTATGACCAGCAGAAGCGTGAAAAGGAAAACCGTAAGAAGCAGAAAACCGTTGAAACAAAGGAAATCCGCCTTTCAATCAACATTGATATCGGCGATTTCAACACAAAGGTTAATCAGGCGCGCAAGTTCCTTTCAAAAGGCGACAAGGTCAAGGTTTCAATCCGTCTCAGAGGACGTGAAATGGCTCACTCAGACCTTGCGGTTAATAACTGCGTTCGTTTTGCCGAGGAGCTCAGCGAGGAAGCAAACGTTGATAAGAAGCCGAAGCTTGAGGGCAGGCAGGTGCTTATGTTCATGAGCCCGAAGGCAACAAAACAGTAAATTAAAATTGGAGGAATAAATTATGCCAAAGATTAAGACACACAGTGGCGCTAAAAAGCGT
>CAMOWP010000022.1 GCA_946628455.1 uncultured Clostridia bacterium
CTGGTGTAGCTCAGTTGGTAGAGCAGCTGATTTGTAATCAGCAGGTCAGGGGTTCGAGTCCGTTCACCAGCTCCATAATATGGAAGAGTTCCCGAGCGGCCAAAGGGATCAGACTGTAAATCTGACGTCAACGACTTCGGTGGTTCGAATCCACCCTCTTCCACCAGAGTTGAGGAATCCGAAATTTGTCATCAGTAATGAGACAATCGGGTTCCTTTACTTTTTAGGTCAATTCAATTAGGGCAGAGGTTTTCATCCCTCTGCCCTGTTTTTCTATTCTGTTGCTTTCGTGTGATTAAAATATTCTTCAATAGTCGGAAACATAACCTGAGCAAATGATTTCATTATATCATCCGGAACCTTTGTAATATAGATATCTGAATTTTCTTCTGAAATCATTTTCATTTCGGGTTGCTCATAACACTTTGCCATAAGGCAACCCTAACTTTATTTAATCATATATCACCATCCTATTCTTCGTTTGTAGATAAAGGAAAATAAAACAATGAAAGATGTGCAAGAATTAATAAAAAAGTGGGGTGAAATGCACTCAAATTCTAATAATGGTTTAACATTGAAAATCCTTTTCTGTTTGTTCAGGGTTTCTAATACAAAAAAAACGCCGAGCGGAGCTTTCGCCCCGTCCGACGTTTTTTTGACTTTCGTCCGATGAAAATGAGTATAGTCATTATAGCACGGCGAAATGGTGAAATTTGTCAAAAAATGTAGAAAACCGAAAAATTTTTTAAAACTTTTTTAATTTTTTTTAAAATCACCGCGCTTTACTCAAGCATAGTGAGTTGCAATGCTGCTTATTCGCAAGCGTGGCAGGATTATTTACACGCAGGATAATGGCCCTCAATGCTCTTTAAATCCTTTGAGCGGTAATCCTTTTTCATCTGAGAATCGGTTAAAAGGTAAAAGCCTCTTTTTGCGTCCAGATGGCGGTAGCCGTTTTCCGTTTCAACAACGCACCAGCAGTGGGCGTTATCGGAATACTTTGTGCTGTGGGCATATGAGTAATATGACTTATGGCCTGCGCGCTCAAGAAGAGTTTTCAGCAGTGAGGCATAGCTCAGGCAGTTGCCTCTCTTTCTTTTTATTGCGTTTGAAGCAAGCGAATCCTCGTTAGCCTCTACCTTATCAACGTTATTAAGCTGTCTGTAATTGCTTGACTTTGAATAAGTCATATTATATTTAACGTAGTCAAAGCAGGTTTTTATGCTGTTTCCGCGTTCAAAAATCAAATCGTCAAGGAATACGGTATAGTTATCCTTGTTAACCTTTGCGCGGGAAATATTGCTCTTGTTTTTAATAACTCTGTTATAAACGAAGCCTGTTTCGCCCTTGTACTCAACCTTGTACCAGTGGCCGCTCTTTTTGATAAGCTTAACGTACTTATTCTTCTTAACGCCTCTGAGCTTTTCGGAAGCAAATTTTGCTTCGGACATAACGCTGCCTGCCGCGTCGGTTTTAACATAACGGTAAACGTATTCTGACTTAACGGAGCTGTAATCGCCGTAAATCTTCTTGCCGTTATAAGTTTTATACGCTCTTACCTTGAAATAATACTTTTTCTTCTTGTTCTTCAGCTTTTTTACTGTGTACTTGTTCTTTGCGGTATCGCCGAGCTTTTTGTACTTTCCGTTTTTGCTTGTTGCCATATAAACTGTAAAGCCGTCGGCAGGGGTCTGCTTTTTGATTTTAACGGTTGCCTTCTGCTTTGCGGTTTTAACTGATGAAATAACAGCCTTTGCGGGAAGGGTGAGCCTTGCAACGCTGTTGCTGAGAACGGATTCTCCCGCAGAGTTATATGCGCTTACCTTGAAGGTATACTCCGTGGCGCTTTTAAGCGATTTCACCTTGCTTTCGGTTACGGTTGCCGCAACGCTTTTTATGCTCTCATAGCTTTTCGTGTTGGCATTATACTGATAAAGCTTATAGCCTTCTGCATTTTCAACAGCAGCCCATTTCAGTGAAACTGAGGTGCTTGTTACAGCAGAAGCGCTGAGCGACGGAGCTGCGGGCACAGCCTGCAGAGGAGCCGCCTCCTCTGCAAACGCCGTTAATGCGCCGAAGCTCATTAAAACTGAAATAATTGCCGCGATTAAAAGTGATATTGTTCTTTTCATTTTGTTACCTCCTATTTACCGAGTGTTGTTGACTGAAGCACAACCTCTTCAAGTTTTCCGTTTCCGTCGTCATACATCATAATGCGTACGCCGTTTTTCTTTGCTGTGTAAATTCCGTCGTCATCCTTGAAGCTTACGCCGAACTTGCTTTTGGCTGTTTTGATGCTGTCTCCGATTTTAACGCCGTTAGTCAGCTTTCCGCTGAGCATATCTATTTCATAAATATATTCCGTTGAGCTCTTGCTCTTTTTGAAGCAGGTTACCGTTGTGCTGCCGAAGGTGTACGAAACATCGTAACCGCTTTTGCCGAGGCAGCTTGAGGAAACCTCGGGCTCGCCGTCCGCAAGCTTTTTCATTTTTTTGGTCATTTCGGAGTCAGGAGCAAAGGTTACGCCTTTAAGCTTACAGCCTACTCCCGCGGCGCTCTTCTTTTCGGTTGTGGTTTCCTTCTTCGTGGTGGCTTCCTTCTTCGTGGTGGTTTCCTTTGTAGTGGACTCAGTTGTTGTTACGGTTGTGGTCTGAGTTGTTTTCCCGGTTGTCGCTTCCGTTTTCTTTTCGGTAGTAGTCTGCGTTGTTTCAGGCTCAGTTTCAGCCTGCGTGGTTGACTGAGTTGTTACAACGGTTACAGCCTCCTGTGCCTCGGGCGCCTGACTGCGCGAGCAGCCTGCCGCCGCGCCTGCCGCAATTGCAACTGCACAAAAAATTACAAGTAGTTTCTTCATTAATCTTCTCCTTCTTCATTGATTATTATTTTATTTAACTCTCCCGTTGAAGCTCCGTTTACTATGATTTCAACGCTGTAGCTTCCTTCGGGAACCTCATTAAAATACGATGACATAAAATATCCGCTCTCTGAGCTCTCGTTTCTGACGGGCAACGCCTTGTAATAATAAGAATGCGCGCCGTCCGAGAGCTTAACGGTTATGCCTGAGCCATTTTCAGTCAGCCGTTCATCAAGCGTTCCGCGAATTTCGTAATAAGCAAAATCGCTTATGATTTCAGCTGTGTTGAGCGGACTTTTTACTGTTTTATCAGCATAAACAGCCTGGGTGCTTTTTGCTTCAATAAGCTGCGGGCTGTCCGTTATATAATTCAGATTTCTCTCCGCAATTTCAAGGATAAGGTAATCTGCGTTTTCTATACTGTGTCTGTAGGAATTGAAAACGCCGTTTGAAATAACGAACTCACAGCTTCTGAAATTATCAATAAAATACGGCATAAGCGCTCTTGCAAACGAATCGCGAAGGATAATAACCGAGCCCGATTCTTTTCTGTTCTTCGTTTTGATATCCTGAATTTTGTTATCGCGGTCATCGGTTATATACTCAAGATATTCTGGCGGAGTAAAGCGGCTTTGCTCGCGCCTTATTCCGATTTCAAAATTCTTCGCAACGCTGCTGTTGAGCTCTGAAACATACTGATAATCGCTGACAGGCTTTTTATCGGGATAAAGCAAATCAGTCAAATCCCCTTCCCAGCAATACTTTTTTGTGAATTCAAGCTCGTCATACGCCTTGTAGTTTTCTTTTCCGATACCCTGCATAATGCTGCGGTAAGCGCTCAGCGCACCGAGATTATTCCAGTGAGTATCCGTTTTGTGATACATATCGGCGTTGCCGCGCAAGCCGTCCGTTAAATCTATAAAATATGCTCTGCCCGAGAGCTTTTCCTTAAGCCTTTCATAATTGCCCGGGCTCCCGGATTTTCTTATGTAATAAGGAAGCTCGTTTTTCAGCATACTGCTTTTATTCGGAGCAACCGTAAAGGCAAATTTCACTCCTCTGTCTGAGCAGTATTCGTCAATCGAATCAAGCACGCAGATAATATCGTTAAGCTCCTTTTCGCTCATAGTGTTGCTTGCGGTGCAGTCGTCAAGCTCCTCAGCCGAGAAAAGATAGCCGTTTTTTCCTGCAATCACATTTGAGGTTGTGCTTTTCAGCAAGCCCGACTGTATATGCGAGCTTGCGCCGATTATGCTGTTTCTGACCGGAAGCTGCTCGTTAACATACTTTTCAGTATCGCTGAAAAAGCCTGAGGAATTTCCTCTGTTATCAAGCAGCATTTCAGGCGAGAGATATTCGTTTATTTTCGGAATATCCTTTACGCTCATCCCGAGCGCCGCAGTGAAGCACAGCGGCGCGAAAAGCATAACTGCAAAAAGCGCTGTAATTATTCTTTTTACTGTTTTCATATCTCACCTCAGAACTGATTATAAATATTCGGCGAATAGCCGTTTGTTATCAGAAATACTGCAGACAGAGCAAACAGCGCCAGACATATAACGCCTTCGGCTGCGTCAAGTAGCTTTTTATTTTTTACTCTCCTTTTCAGCGCAGGCAGAACGGGAACCGAAAATGCAAGCGCCGCAACAAGAGCGAGGACGGTTACGGGGTTAAAAAAAGTCAGGAATTTTACATCGCGCTGCCCCGTTAACGCCGCGCCGCCGACAAACAGCCTTTTCAGCAGAGCTCCCGCCTGGGAAATGCTATCCGCTCTGAACAGAACGAAGCTCAGGCAAACGACGGCGAGAGTGTAAATATGCGATAAAAATCGGGTGATTCTGTTCTTCGGGAGCCTTAGCAAATCCTCAATGATAATAAATGCGCCGTGTATCATTCCCCAGATTAAAAATGTAAAATTTGCTCCGTGCCATATTCCCGTAAGAAGAAATACCGCCGCTTTGTTAAGATACGTTCTTGCTCTTCCCCTTCTGTTTCCGCCGAGCGGGATATAAACATACTCCTTAAACCAGGTTGAAAGCGAGATGTGCCACCTGCGCCAGAACTCTTTAATTGAGCCCGATATAAACGGATAGTTAAAGTTTTCCCTGATTTTAAAGCCGAACATTGACGCCATACCGATTGCCATATCGCTGTAGCCTGAAAAGTCAAAATAAATCTGAAGCGAATAGCAAACCGCCGTTATCAGCACCGTCAGCGCTGAAAGTTCTTTAATCTCCTCTCCCGAAAGAGAATAGGTGTAATCAACGGCTCTTGAAAGAATATCCGCAATGAGCACCTTTTTTGCCAGCCCCGCGCAGAAGCGCTTTATGCCGTAATAAACGCCGTCCGCCGTTTGCTTTCTTTCAAGAATCTGCTTTTCAATTTCGTGGTACTTAACTATCGGCCCCGCTATCAGCTGCGGGAAAAAGCTTATGTAAAGCAGCACGTTGAGGAAGCTTTTCTGCGGCTTTGTGTCGCCTCTGTAAACGTCAACAACATAGCTCATAATCTGAAACGTAAAAAACGAAATTCCTACCGGAAGCAGAATGTGCGTTTCAAAGCTGCTTTTAAAAATTGCGCCTGCAATGCTTACGGTTAAATTAAGATACTTGAAAACAAAAAGTATGCCGACGTTGAATAATACCGAAAGCACAAGCAGCGCCTTTCTCTCTTTTTTGCGTCCGATGCCGAGCGCTATAAAGTAATTGACTATGACCGAAAGCAGCATAATAAGCACTGCCATTGGCTCGCCTACTGCGTAAAACACCACGCTCGCAGCCGCAAGAATTATATTTTTTGCCTTTGTTCCCCTTGCAAGAGTGTAAAGCGCAAGCACAGCGGGAAGAAAAGCGAAGATAAATAATACTGAACTGAATACCATTTTGCCGTTCCTTACTTGTCTGCCATTTCAAACAGGCTTTCATACTTATCCTTAACGTCGCTGAGCTGCCTTTCAAACCTGTATTTTTCTGTTTTCACGGTCTGAACAGCTGAATTTACCGCCGTACCCTCAGGAAAATACCTTTTGCAGAATTGCCTGTCAGTCATTATCCTTCCTGCGCCGATAAGGGTTATTGCCGCAACTGCGATAATTATTATTCGTTTAACTGTTTTCATAATTTCACTCCATTAAAATGATTCTATTATTCCCTTCATATAGTAGTGTCGCTAAATCAAAAATATGTCGCAAAAAAATTAAAAGCGGTCCCTGACCGCTTTTAATTTTTTATTTAACCTTTACTGCTTTTTTAGCAGACCATTTTCCGTAAACCCTTTTGCCGTTTACTACCTTATACGCTCTTACTCTTACGTAGTATTTCTTTGATTTGAGCTTTTTAACGGTAAGGCTTGTTTTTGCGCTTCCTTTAACAGTCTTTTTCTTTGCCGATTTCATATTCTTTTTGAGAGAATACTGAATAACATATCCGTCGGCGTCCTTAACCTTTGCCCACTTAACGGTGAATTTCTTCTTGCCCTTTTTGAGCTTTTTAATTGTTGTTTTATTTACCGTTAAAGGCTTATAGTCAGGATTAACGGCTCCGCAATCCCGGCAATACTGCTCTTCGTTATTGCTTTTGAAACTGTGGGGAAGCACATTTGTATAATCCGTCTTTACGCTGTAGCCGCATTCAGGGCAGGTCTGCTCTGTATATCCCTTTTCGGTGCAGCTCGGGTTAACAAGATGTTCGTGGATATCGCAGGCCTGCGTTGTAGCAAGCTGGGTAAAGGTTCTGTCCGACTTAATCACTGTATCCGGATTTTCCTTCCAGCTGATAACGGTATGAGTGGCGTCTCCGTTACAGATAATCTTTTCTTCGGGGATGCTTTGCGGCTTGCAGCCGTATTCAACCTGCTCGGTTGAAATTACTGAATTATCATACGCAACATAAGTAACGGTGAAAACGTCTGCTGCAAACTTAACGGTTACGTTAACGTTGCCTGCCGGCATAATAAAGTTTCCGTTTTTATCAACAGTGATTCCCTTTCCGTTAGTTGTCTTTACTGTAATTTCAGAAAGGTGATATCCCGTTTTGGGAGCCGCCGTAACAGTAATAAGCTCGCCTGAATTTGCACTGTCCTTGCTTACACGGGCAGTTCCGTAAGAGGGATTAGCGTTTGTAACGTTGATTTTGCCCTTAAGCACGGGGATTGTTTCCTCATACGTATCTCCGCAATTTGCGCAGGTATACGTTTTTACTCCCGTTGAAGAATAGCTTGGCATTGTTGTTATTTTTCCGCTGTCCCAGCTATGGTCATTCGGCATAACAACCTGCTGTGCCGTAAACACCTTGTTGCACACGCTGCAATGCTTGCCCTCGGTGAGGCCTGCCTCTGTGCAGGTTGCGGGAACTGCCTTATCGGTTACTATTGTATGCTCTGCAAGCTCAAGAGTAACAGTGCTTCTGCTGATTTCCTCTGAGCATACCGAGCAGTAAACAACCTTATCATACGAGCCCTTTTTAACGCAGGTTGAGGCAACGATATTCTCCTTAACCTCGCTGCCGGGATGATGCTCATTGAGCGAAATGCTGTTTGTTTGGCAATAATCCTTAACAGCCTCGCTTTCCGTAAACACCTCAATGCTCTTATCCAAACGAAGGATATCATCCCCGAGGGTTTTAACGGAAGAAGGAAGGTTAATTGATTTAAGCGACGAGCACTCAGCAAACGCATATTTGCCGATTTCAGTTAAATTATTGCCGCTGATTTTTAAGCTGTTCATGCCTGAGCAGCAGGCGAAAGCGATATCGCCGATTTTTGTAACCGTTGCGGGAATTGTTACTGAGGTAAGCGACTTGTTGTTATAACACGCATAAGTTTCAATTGTTTCAACTCCGTAAGGGACGTTAAGCACTGAAACAGTTGGAGCGCAAACGAGAACCGTTTTGTTTGCGTTATAAACCACGCCGCTCTGAACGCAGAAATTCGGGGAGCTGCAGGTAAAGCTGATTTTCGGGCAGGAATAAAACGCGCCTGCGCTGATTGTTTCAAGCGCCTTAGGCAGGTTTATGGATGAAAGCTTTTCGCAGCTTGCAAAAGCATATTCTCCGATGCTTTTTACAGTTGCAGGGAGAACAACCTTTTCAAGAGCGGATTTTGCTCCGAACGATTGAGCCGCGATGCTGACTACCTTTTTGCCGTCGATAGTCTCGGGTACGTTCAGCGTTGCGGGAAACGTTTTTCCGTCATACTGATAAACCTCAATGCCGCCGCTTTTTGTGCGATAGCTGAACAGTGACGACCTTTTGGTTATGTCATAATCTCCGTCTCCGTAAGAGGTTTCAACCTGATAATACGTTCCGTCAGAGGTTTCAACCATAGCGTTTCTGTGGCCTGAGCCTGCGCCAGGGTCCTTGTTGGCGTTTCTGAGCCACGCGTTAAGACCTGCGCGGCTTGCAGCCTCAACAACTGCGCTTGAAAACGCCCAGCAATCGCCCTTGCCTAAAGTGAGAAGGCTTACATAGCTTGAGTATGAAGCGGAATAGCTGAAGGATGAAACGAACTTGGCAATTTCAACAATCTTCTGATAATCCGTCATTGAGCTTTTAATATCAGTTTTTATAAATTCATCAATAATGTTATCGCTGTATTCAACTGCGTAATCCTTAACGTCAACAGTAACGTTAAAGGTTACGGAATCCGCCTTTACGCTGATTACGCTTTCGCCGTAATCATAACTTTTGGTAACCCTTGTGGGCTCCTTGCCTGACAGCGGCATACTGTAGCCGATATTTCCGTACCAATAATAAGTTGTAACCCTCGGCTCAACAAGACCGTTTGCGCTTACCGTGGCAGTCCTTCCGCTTTTAACGGAATACTTAACGCTGCTTGCATTTTTAACGGCAAGCTGAAACGTTTCGTTTAAGCCTGACGGAATTGAAATTGCCTCTTTATAAGTATCCGAAAGAGTATACAGCTCAATTTCCGTTGCGTTTATGGTGACGTTCGCTGCAAACGCAGGAGCAGCCGCCGAAAGCACTCCTAAAATCATAGTTAGTGATAAAATCAGTGACAATAGCTTTTTCATATTTGCCTCCTAAAAAATAATTAATCTATCTTAAGCGCCGACTTACGCTGCTAAGATGTTGCTTACCAATAACATATTAACTCTGCGCCTTGTGATTCTTCTGTCATTCTTCTTTTCCTGAAGCGCCTTGTAAATTCTTGCTTTCATTTTTATTTCCTCCTGAAATACTGTTTGGGCTCCTGACCCCTTCATATAGTAGTGTCGCTAAATCAAAAATATGTCGCAAAAAAATAAAAAAAAGCACAGGCGCCGAAGCACCTGTGCCAAAAGAGGTACAATTTTAATGATTTCAGTCTATGTTTACCCATGAGCCGCAACGCGTCTTTCCGTCCTTTATCATATAAAAGCGAATCTGAACATAGCACCACTTATCGTCATCGATATTGCTAATCTTATATTTGTTCTGGTTTTTATCAATTAAATCATACTGCACATCGTATTCCTCGCCGAAATCATAATTTTCGCAGTAACGAACCTGATAGCCTTCAATGTCGCTTACGTTTGTTGCCTTCCATTTATAAATACAGTCATTACCCTCGTAAATCTGACCCGCTTTTTTAATTTCGCCCAAAAACGCAGGAAATACAACGTCATCGCAGATAAGCTCAGCCTTGTCAAACGAGCTGTTTACGCCGTCCTTGTTGATTTTGTTCCAGTTGTTGCAGGTTCCTTTGTAGGTAATGCTTACAAGATTGGTGCAGCCCCTGAAGGCGGTCGGTGCAATTCTCTTTATATTTGAAGGGATTGTTATTTTTTTAAGGCTTTTGCAGTGTTCAAAGGTCTGGTCATCTATATACTTTATTCCCTTTGGAATATTTATTGACTTAAGACTTGTGCAGCCTGAAAACGTATAGCCGCTTAAAGTTTTCAGCTTCTCGGGAAGCTTGAGTGTTTTAAGCTTTTTGCATCCATGGAACGCTTCCCCTTCAATTTTCTCAACCCCTGAAGGAAGCTTGACTGACTTAAGCTTTGAGCATTTGTAAAAAAGTCCGTACGGGATTGTTTTGGTGTTTTTCGGCAGCCTAACCTCTTTAAGGCTTGAGCAATTCTCAAAAGCGTAGCCCTCTATTTTCTTTACGCTGTTGCTGAGCTTTATGCTGCCGAGCTTCCTGCAGTTCCAGAAGGCTGAAAGGCCAATTGTTTTAACGCTTTTGGGGATGTTGATGCTTTTAAGGCTTTTGCAGTTAAATAATGCCATATCGCTTATATTTTTAATACCGTCGGGAAGCTTAATCTTAGTTAAACTTTTGCAGCCGCTGAAGGCTTCCGCAGCCATCAAGACAGTGCCTTTTCTGACCTTGAATGTTCCCGAAACCTTGCTGCTGACCTTGATGAGATACTTTCCGTTATATAACACACCGTTTTTAACGCCGTTTGCGGGGCTGTAGTTTGCAGCATTACTGAGATATGACGTTCCGCTGAAAGCCTCCATGCCGATAGCTTTGATTTTTGAAGGCAGCTTAATGCTGTTGAGCGATTTACACCCGTGAAAAGCGGCGTTCTGGATTTCCTTAACCGTTTCGGGAACGGTTACAGAGGAAAGGTTTTTACAATCAAAAAACATCGCTCCGCCAATATTTGTAACACCCTTTTTAATTATGACCTTTTTGATGCCGCTTTTGCTTTCAAAAGGTGACGAAGGACCCTTCTGCGCATAATTTGTCATTTTGCCCTTGCCGCTGATTGTCAGCGTTCCCGTGCTCTGCTGAAAGGAATAAGTAACGCTTTTTCCGCATTTTCCTTTTGTCAGAGCCTTTGCATAGGCGTTAACGCCCGCTGCCGAGCTTATGCTTAAAAGCATAACCAGTGATAACAAAATTGATACAATCTTTTTCATATTAATTCTCCTTTGAAACAGTTGTAAATTACTTTGCTTTGATGACCTTTGTTTTTGACCATGCAGAATAAAGCTTCTTTCCGTTTACAGATTTATATGAACGGATGCGAACATAATACTTTTTATTCTTCTTGAGCTTTTTAACAGTTTTAGCCGTTGTGTTCGGGTTTGCTATGTTCTCCGTCTTTTTGCCCTTCATATTGCTCTTTGTTGAATACTGAAGCTGATAACCGTTTGCTCCGCTAACCTTTTTCCACGAAAGCTTAGCCTTTTTTGAATAACGCTTAACTACCTTAAAGCCTGACGGTGTGTTCGGGGTCGGGTCAGGCGATACCGTAAGCCCGTAAATGCTTGTTGAATATTTCCAGCTGTAATATGGCGACACTACTAAATAATAGGTACCCTTCCGAAGAGACGGTGAAGTCATAGACTTTGAGCCGCTATTTTCTTTGATTTCCATTTCGGAAATATCATTTTTATTACTATCAACAAGCTTAACCCGCCACTCTTTTTCTGTTTTTTTACCGTTTATTGAAAAAGCAATGTTTACCTTTCCTGAGCTCTGCAGTGTGAATTTGTAATAATCTTCATCCTCGTCATCTGTAATTACTCCGTTCATTCTGCTGTTAAGCGAAAGCGCATTGGCTTCATCCCAAACATCGTTGGATTCCTTTTCCCAGTCATTACGCTGCTGATATTTAATAGTCAATCCGTAAGTATTAGTTGAATAATACCAATCGGTTGCAACCTTAATATAATAAGTACCGGCGGGAAGACCTATCGGCGTCAACGTTGTTGTGCCGTCTTTTTCTTCAACAGTCATATCGTCAAAATTATAATCGTTGTTATATAAATATACTTGCCATTCTGCAGAACTGTTTTTTCCGTCTATTGAAAATTCAATATCTACCCTTCCTGCGCTCGGAAGAGTGAACTTGTAATAATCTTTGTCATTTCGAGCTGACGTTACACCGTTCATTTTGGAATTCAGCGCAAGCGGGGTCGCAAGGCCCTGAATATTATTTGATTCCTTTTCCCAGTCATTACGCTGTTCATATTTTACAGTCAGTCCGTAAGTATTAGTTGAACAATAATAATAAGAGTTAACCTTTATATAATAAGTGCCTGCGGGAAGCCCTATCGTCGTTAGCGTTGTTGTTCCGTCTTTTTCTTCAACGGTCATATCGTCAAAATCATATTCGTTGTTAAATAAGTATACTTCCCATCCTGAAGAGCTGTCTTTTGGAGCGATTGCAAATTCAACCTCAACCTTCCCTGCTTTCGGAAGAGTAAACTTATAATAATCACTGTCACTGTTATCTGACGTTACACCGTTCATTTTAGTGTTCAGGGTTAAGGTGTTAGCCATAGCTTGTGAATTGTTCGGCTCCTTTTCCTTTGTTGTTGCCGCATAGGCTGTTCCTGTTGTGAAGCCTGAGAGCAGCATTGCTGCTGAAAGTAATAAGCTGATAACCTTTTTCATAATAATTCTCCTTTGAATAATTTATATTTTTCAACAAATCTTATGCTGCTAAGATGTTGCTTACCAATAACATATTAACTCTGCGCCTTGTGATTCTTCTTTCTTCTCTTCTGCTTGAGTAGAATCTTGAAAACATTTTTATTTCCTCCTGAAATTTTGTCTGGGTTTCTTACCCCTTCGTACAGTAGTAACAGCAAACAGGAAATATGTCGCAAAAAAACAAAAACATTTTAAAAAAAGTGCAGACACCGAAGTGTCTGCACTAATAATAGGGTACAATTATTTTGTTTTTACTGATTTTGCCTTTGACCAACCTGAGAAATAGAACTTTCCGCCTGCCTTTTTAAAGGTCTGAACGCGAACATAATATCTCTTCTTTGAGTTAAGGCCTTTAATTGTTCTTGAGGCATTCTTAGCGCCGTATATTGTAATTTTCTTTGCGCCGCTGAAATTCTTATTAGTACTGTACTGAATCTGGTATCCGTCAACCTGTTTTGTCTGCTTTTTCCATTTAACGGTAAAGGATTTTTTGCCCTTTTTAAGGGACTTAACCTTTGAGCCCTTCGGCTTGATGGTGTAGGTTTTTTCAGCATATCCTGTATAATTACCCTTAAACTTAATTTTAACCGTTTTAGTGCCGACGCTCGTGCAGTTTTTAGGATATGTTACGGTAAAATTAGACGCAGGAATTCCGCGAACAGCAGGCTTTCTTGGTTTTCCGTTATAGGTGTATGCCGTTTTGCTTAAGCTTACTGTATTATTGTTGCCGACGCGCGGATTAATTCTGAACTCTATTTTGTATTTGCCTTTTTCAGAGTTTGAATATGTAGTTTTTGCAAAAGCGCCTTTTCCGTCAAATGAGATGGAGCCCGTTCCGACATTCAGGTTAGTTCCGTAGCTAACGGTATAATCCCTGCCATTTACAAGAATTGCACCGTTTTTTGCGTTATGAACTCTTGGGGCAGGCTGAATCGCTGAGCCCTTATACGTCTGCGCACCCGGCTGCTCAGGCGCTAAGGTCTGCTCATGATTTCTGACATGGCTCATATACCTGCTGTTTTTAGCTGTTGAATACTTACAGTAGAACGTAATAGCTTTATTTTTCTTGCTCGCCTTGAGGGTCTGCATTTTAGAAGCCATTAAGGCGAAGCCCATTTTCGGTGAAGAATAAGCCGTGCTTTCAGCCATCATTTCCTCTTCCTCCTCGCCTGTGTAATAGGTGTTGAGCATAGAATCAATTGACTCGGGATACTCAATTACAACAGAAGGAAGGTTTTCAGGGTTGCTTCCGAAAATCATCGGGCCGAGCTTTTTAACGTTTGAATCAATAACAATTACATCCGCTTCAAGGCGCTCAAAGGCACCCTCGGTAATCTCGTTTACCGTGCTTGGAACAACGAATTCATCAAGCTGCTTTTCCTCAACAATTTTAACAAGCACCTTTTTATCGGCTGTGTAAATTGTATCGTTCTGAACGGTGAACTTGCTTTCGTTAACTATCTGAGTGTCAGAGCATAAAACGGCGCTGTTTTTAAGAGCCTCCTGGCTTTCGTTTGCGGTGAGCTTTTTCCATGCGTCTGCAGTTCCGTTATAGTTTACCGAAACAAGAGCGCCGCAGCCGTCGAACACGCCGTTTCCGAAGGCGGTTACTGTTTCGGGAATTGTTATGCTTCTTAACGCAGAACAGCCTTTAAACGCCTCTGAGCCGATTGACTTAACGGAAGCAGGGATTGAAACGCTTGAAAGAGCTGTGCAGCCTGCAAAAGCGCCCGCGCCTATGCTTTCAATGCCGTCCTCAACAACAACGTACTCAATGCTACCGATAAACTGAGACCAGGGCTGAGCGGAATCATCCATTGCGCCCGAGCCGTAAACATAAAGAGTTTTTGTGGCGTTATCATAATGCCATTTTGCATTTTCGCCGCAGGTGCCGTTTCGCGTGCTGTCAAAATCAGGATTCTCCGCGCCGCAGCCGTTAAGGCACTCAGCGCTTCTTGCGGAAAACTTGTGATTTGCTGTTCCGTCTGTGCAGATTGCAACGAACGCTCTGTTGTATTTATCTGCATATTCCTTTGCCTTTGAGCTTAACGCAGCAGTAATTACAGCGCCTTGAGCTATAGTTTTTTCGCCGTCATATATTTCGCAGGCAGGATTCATTATCGTTATGCTAGTTAAAGCTTTGCAATAGGCGAATGCAGTTTCGCCTATGCTTGTTACACTGTCAGGCATTTTTATATTTGTTAAGCCTGTGCAACTCCAAAATGCACCACCGTCTATACTTATTATACTGTCAGGAATTATTACGTTTGTTAAGCTTTCGCAATTGGAAAATGCAGAGACACCTATGCTTGTTACACTATTCGGTATATCTATGCTTGTTAAGCCTACGCACCCGCAAAATGCACCACAGCCTATACTTGTTACGCTGTTTGGAATAACTGTATTTTTACAACCAGCAGTCAATTCATTGGTTGATGTAGTTATTATTGCGTTACAGTTATCTCTACTGTCATATACTGTATTTCCGCTATCCACCGTTATGCTTGTTAAGCCTGTGCATTCTGAAAATGCATAATTGTCTATACTTGTTACGCTACTTGGAATGGTTATGCTTTTTAAACCTGTGCAATGTTCAAATGCATATTTGTCTATACTTGTTACGCTATTGGGTATTGTTACGCTTGTTAAGCCTGTGCAATCTGAAAATGCAGTATCGCCTATGCTTGTTACGCTGTCTGGTATTTCTATATTTGTTAAGCCTGAGCAATAACAAAACGCTCGTTCACCTATACTTGTTACGCTGTCGGGAATAGTTATGCTTGTTAAGCTATTACAATAATAAAATGCATAACTGCTTATGCTTGTTACACTATTCGGTATTTCAATACTTATTAAGCCTGTGCAATCTGAAAATGCACCGTTGCCTATGCTTGTTACGCAGTCTGGGATTGTTATGCTAGTTAAGCCTGTGCATTCTGAAAATGCATAATTGTCTATACTTGTTACGCTGTCAGGGATTGTTATGCTTGTTAAGTCTATGCAACCAGAAAATGCATATCTATATATTCTTGTTATACTGCCAGGAATTGTTACACTTGTTAAATTTGCACATCTAAAGAAATCATACGCCGAAACAGAAGTAATTCCATCGTTAATAATTACAGACTTTACTAAATTTTTGTAATTCGAAACCCAGGGAAGATCACTCCCTGCATCCATTTCGCCTGTTCCGCTTATAGTGAGTGTTCCTGTTGGAGCGTTAAAGCTATATGTTGCGTTTTCGCCGCAGGTTCCTTCCTCAGAAGCATAATCCGAAAAAGCTATAGTATATGGTGATTCATCCTCATCAACCAAGGCTGCTTTAACAACACTATAAGAATAATCATTATACATTAATGTTTTGTGATTTGGATTTAAAATACATGCTTTTTCTTCCTCGCTGCCGGCAAGTATAACAATATGACCGATTCCGCCCATAGGGAAGGTATTACCTTTGACGTTTGCTACTACAGCGTTTCCGTTTTCTATAACAGACTGTATTGTTTTAATTTTATTAGGTATAACCTCATAATTAGCGGTTTTTCCGAACTTATTTTGAGAATACTCGGAAAGAGCGCTCATAAACTCTCTCAGATTTAATTCTTTTTCTCCGTCGGTTTCAGTTATATACTGAGTCATATCAATATTTGAATAAATATCCGATATATCAAAATACCTGCTTATGTAAGCGCCGTAAACAGTTAAAGCTGACAATAATCCGCTGGCTTTTTCAAAAGGTAATACGTCAGTTAAAGTGCTGTTATCTTTGTATTGAACATAATAGTCAATATACTGATGCGAATTCACTTCTTTTCTCGCACTGGAAGCAGGCGCATCACTAATATACACATCTACGCCAGTTATAGAGATATTCTTTTCTGCACTGCTTTCAAGAGCATCTTCAATGGCTGCCTCGGCGTAAGACCTAAAGAATGTTGTTCGTTTATTTGGGTTAATTGTGACAATCTTTCCCGTGGAGTCATAGCCTACAAGCACTAAATACTCCTGTCCGTATTCTCCCGTTGAAAAGCTTGTTTCCCCTTTAACTTTAACAATAACCTGATTTCCATTATCAAGCTCGCTGATAATTACGTTAATGTCGTTATCGATTTCACTATAAACAAGCGCCTGATTACCGTAACCGTTTAACGCTTCAATGTAATCCTTAATATCCGTAATGCTGCCGCCTGAGATATATGAGCTTGTATCAGTATTTGCATATATATCCGCTATGCTGAGCTTTTCGCCAAAACGAGCTGAAGCAACAGTAGTTGCAGCCATTACGGCAGAAGCCTTTTCTTTTGGCAGGGTTTCGATTTCACTGGTCAGATACTCAAGACTGTAATCATAATAAGTTCTTCCGTCAAATATTTTCTTCACTTCAGTAGCCAAACCCGTTACAGGAATACTGACAATTGCGCTCAGCATTATACATACAGATAAAACAAATGATAATACTTTTTTCATTTACTTGTCCTCCAAAATAAACTGAATTGCGCATTCAACGTTTTCATATTTAACAATAACGTTCAGCACGCGTTTGCCGTTGATTTTTTCCGTTTTAGTAATTGTTTTACACTCGGAATACGGTACCTCCATCTCAGACCCGTCATATTTTGAAACGTAAAACTTATAGCCTGAAAGGTCTAAATCCGCTTCTGATTTAAGAGGCTTGCTGTCTTCCTCCTCAGGCGGCTCGTACCACATTGAATCATATTCAAAGGTCATATTCGGGTCATTTTCGTCCTGCTCGTCTATATCCCTGAACATATCGGCAATGCTTTCAAAAAATGCGTCAACGCTGCTTGCATAAGCAGGGATTGTCATATAGGAGGCTGTATGCGCTATAAGTATAACTGCTATTGCCGCTGCAATTCGTTTTCTTCTTGCCTGAGCAACAAAGCTCTTTCTGTGAACAAATTTTACAATATTCTTTGAGCTTCTGAGCTTTTCAACCGCTTCCTCAACGGATGAGCTTTCAAGCGCTACCAACGCTTCAATGCAATCGTGAACAAGCTCGTCGTCCATATCGTCGCCCTTGTTGATTTCACCGTCAATTATCTCGTTGAGATAATCCTTAAGCTCGTTTTCAAAATCGCTGTCGTTCATAATTTCAGCAACGATTTTATCGTTAATATTCATACTCACAGCACAACACCTCCTTCCGTATATTTATCTATTATCGGGCTGATTAAATCCTTGATTTTCGTTCTCAGCCTTGACGTTCTGTTTGCAACCGCATTCGGCGGAATGTCAAGAATTTCGCCGATTTCCTTAAGGGATTTTCTCTCCTCATATTTAAGCCTGTAAAGCTGCTGCTCGGCAGGGGTCAGCTCTTTTACAAGCAGCTCCTTGAGCTCGTCGTAATCATAGTTTGAAGCTCTTTCGTCCGTTGCAGTTGCCGCAACATCCTCAACGGAATCAAGCTCAACCGTTCTTTTGGCTTCTCTGATTACCTTGTTATCGGCAGCCTTGCATATGTTGTCAGCCGTTCTGTAAAGAAACGCTCTGACTTTAAGTATCTCTTCGCCTTTAAGCAGCCTGTTGTAATACACTAAAAATATTTCCTGAACACAGTCGTCAACTGCGGATTTATTCTCCCGCAATCGGACCATACAGTATTTAGTGATATCCATACGGTACTGTTCGTATGCCTGACTGAACTGCATATCGGCTTGCGCCTTATTCGATGCCACGGTTTCCTCCT
>CAMOWP010000023.1 GCA_946628455.1 uncultured Clostridia bacterium
ACATCACAGTTAATTCAATCTGCCCCGGTTATTTCTACACGGATTTAACAAGAGACACTCTTAACTCAGATTTCTTCCAGCAGAACGCTAAAACGATGATTCCTATGGAAAGATACGGCGAAGAGGGCGAGCTTGACACAGCGGCTTTATTCCTTGCTTCAAAGGCTTCAAGCTATGTAACAGGCGTTAACCTTGCTGTTGACGGCGGCTACACCTGCATGTAATTAAGTTTCATAAACAAAACGGAGCTGAAAAGCTCCGTTTTTTATTCGATATTCATAATAATTATTGCTTTTTCCGGCTCTGCGTCGTAGCTTCTTTTATTTGCCGCGTTATGAAGAACAGCCATTATGCCTATGCAAAGCGCGATGAAGATAACGCACATAATGAGCCAGAATTTTTTTGTGTCCTTTTTATTTTTATCGTTCTTCATATTGTCACTCCCCAAGCGCGATTTCGCGGATGACCTCTCCCGCAAGAATAAGCCCTGCAACGGCGGGCGCAAAGGCAGTGCTTCCGGGCACTTGCCTTTTGTTTGTATCCTCGTTTGATTCAAGCGGAGTCAGCGGCTGCTCCTCGGAATAAACGCATTTAAGCTTTTTTATCCCCCGTTTTCTGAGTTCGCGGCGCATTACCTTTGCGAGCGGGCAGACGGAGGTTTTATTTATATCCGCAACCTTGAAGGCTGACGCGTCAAGCTTATTGCCTGCGCCCATTGAAGCGATAATTGGAACTCCCGCCTCGTTTGCTTTTTCGGCAAGCCTGAGCTTTGCCGCAACCGTGTCAACCGCGTCAATAATATAATCGTAATCAGAAAAATTGAATTCTTCCTCGGTTTCGGGAAGGAAGAAAATCTGCTTTTTAATGAGCTTAAGCTCGGGGTTGATATCAAGGAGCCTTTGCTCCGCGGCGTCAACCTTAGGCATACCCACCGTGCTGTGTAACGCAAACATCTGGCGGTTAAGATTAGTAAGGCTTACCTTGTCTGAATCAACAACGGTAAGAGCGCCGATTCCGGAGCGCACCAAAGCTTCGGCGGCGTGACCGCCGACTCCGCCGATACCGAAAACCGCAACGTGCGCATTTTTAAGCTTTTCCATACCCGCTTCGCCGAGAAGAAGCTGAGTTCTTGAAAACTGATTCACCATAATTTCACCGTATCAGAAATATTTCTAATTAATTATAGCAACTTTAAGCAGATAATTCAAGAAATATAACAAAGATACGGGTTATGCGCCAAAGCGGGAAAGCGGCTGCCTCCGCCCTTTAAGTGAGCAGAGACAGCCGCGGGCTCTTAATTTAAGTTTTGTGCAGGTTTATTTTCTGCTGTTGAAATCCTCGTTAATGCTGTCTGACCAATCCGCCTGAATAGGAGCGCAGTTGCGCATACAGCCAACCGTCTGGTTTACAGCCTCGTAAACCACCTTTGTTCCCTTTTTATCCGCGTGGTAATTTACCGCTCTGTCCGCGCCTATGCCGAAATGGCTTGCAGTTTCAACAGCGTCGATATTTGCGCCGATGAAAAGGAATTCCCAGCCGTACTTTTCCTTTTCCTTTTCAATCATTTTCTTAACCTTGGCAGAGGAATACTCCCTGCTGGCGTTTTCCATTCCGTCAGTAATAATTACGAACATTGTGTGCTCGGGAACGTCCTCGCGCCTGATATACTTATGAATTTGTGCAACATGGGTAATGGTTGAGCCGATTGCGTCAATAAGCGCCGTACAGCCGCGAACATAGTATTCCTTATCCGTCATAGGCATGATTTTTTCAAGGTCAACTCTGTCGTGAAGCGTTTCAACAAGGTTGTCAAAGAGAACTGTTGTAACGTAACACTTTCCGTTTTCCTTTCTCTGCTTTTCAATGAGAGAATTGAAGCCGCCGATTGTGTCGCTCTCAAGGCCTGACATTGAGCCTGAGCGGTCAAGGATGAATACGAGCTCCGTGATGTTGTTTTTAACCTTTGTTTTTGTTTCGTTAGTCTTTTTCATAGTGAATACCTCCAAAAATAATTTAATGTGACTGTTTGGTTTCTTAACCTTACAGCCACATTATAACGTCTTTGGATTCACTTTTGGTCGCTTTTAAGGCGACATTTTTATGCGCCTAAAAGATTCTGGTCATAGGCGAAAAGCGCCTCGTTGATTTCAAAAATATTATAGTTTCCCTTCTTGACGAAATATTCAATAATAACGTCCGACTTGAAGGAGTGCGAAAGCGAATAGCCCGCTTTTACAAGCATTTCGTTGAACTCATCAAGCGGAAGCTCAAGCGCGATTGCAAACGCAAGCGCAGTCTGCTTGCTCGGCTTATACTGCGGGTTTGAGCGGATTTTTGAAAAGAGCTTGCGGTCAATGTTCGCCTTTTTATAGCATTCGCTGTCCTTCATACCCTTTTCGTCAATCTTGCGAAGAAGCATATCCGAAAAGCTTTCGTCAATTTTGATTGAATCAAGTATATCCTCAATTCCCGTATCCCCTGCAAAAGGCATTGAAGCCGCAGGAGCGGGAGCTGCGCAGTAATCGGACTCGGCAACATACTTTGCGGCAAGCTTGCTTTTTCCTCCGAGAAACGCGCTTTCCTCTGCTTCAATATTCCTGTTTGCATAGAGCAAATCGGCGCGCTCATCAACATAGTTATCGTCAATATATTCCTGAATATCGCTGAAAACAGAGGAGCCCGCAAGAAACGCCTGCTTGTTGAAAACGACTATGTAAACAAGCATTTCGTTTTCTGTGAGAAACGCTGTTATAGCGTCAACGGCAACGCGGAAGCCCTCGCTTACGGGATAGCCGTAAACGCCCGTCGAGATAAGCGGAAAAGCAATGCTTTCGCACCCGAGCTCCTTTGCAATGCTAAGCGAATTTTCATAGCACTTATAAAGCAGCTCGCGCTCGCCGCTGTTGCCGCCCTTCCATTTGGGGCCGACTGTGTGAATAACGTATTTTGCGGGGAGCCTGTAGCCCTTTGTTGCCTTAGCCTCGCCGACATCACAGCCGTGAAGCGTTATGCATTCCTTAAGCAGCCCTGTGCCCGCAGCTCTGTGGATTGCGCCGTCAACGCCGCCACCGCCGAGCAGCGATTTATTCGCCGCGTTAACTATTGCGTCACATTCAATTTTTGTTATATCCTGCCTTATTATCTGAAGCGGCATATCTTGCTCCTTTATTTCTTATTATTTTTAACTATTCTTTCGGGGTGGTTTGTCAGCGTCATAAGCTTGTTGTTGATTCCTCTGTAAAGCGGCTTTGCAAAGGTGTTGAAAACGATTGCAAATATGAAGGTTGAAAGAATGAAGAACAGAGCGATATATTTCTTTCTTACTCCGTCAAATATATTCGGGAAGCAGAGGAAAACGGTGAAGCCCACAGTCTGCGCCATATAAAGCGGAAGGCTCGCCTTGCCGAGGAATATGCTAAGCGCATTGTTGAAAATTATTGCTGAATAAGTAACTGAGCTGAAGGAGAGGGTTACGGCAACGGCAAGCATATAATAAACGTAAAGCTCATATTCCGTTGAAAGGTCCGTAAAACTGTAAAGCACAGGCGCAAGGTAGCAAAAGCCTTCAACAAGGGTTAAAAAGACCTTGTCCGCCTTCTTAAATTCAAATCTTATTAAAGCGTTTGAGAGCTCGAAGCAGAACGCTCCGCCGCACATTTCGGCAAACGCCCTTACGTAAACCTTGGAAACGGTATTGTTAAAAACAAACCTGTTAACTCCGCCGAGCTGCCCCTTATCGTGCATAAGGTAACCGAGGAGGAGCACCGCAATTATCGGGCAGGCGATTTTAGTAAACTTATCGCGGAACCTGAGAATAAGCGGGAAGATAATAAGCATCATCCAGAGCATTGCCGCAATATACCATTCAGGCGTGATTATTGCCTTGCTCGCAAGAATTCCCGATTTCTGAAGAAAGAAAAGATTCGGCAGAGCGTTTACAAGCATAGTGAACTTATCAAGCATTCGCGAGGTCGGTCTCACCGCAAGCATCAGATAACAGGTGAAAAACGCAAGCAGATGAAGCGGAAGCACGCCCATAACCTTGCCGTACATAAACTTTTTGGTTGAGTTTACAATCGGCTTTTCATTATATTTCAGCGCGCTTTTAGCCATAAGCCAGCCTGAAACGAGAAAGAAGAATTCAACGCCGATTTTTCCGTTTGCGAAGAAAGATAAATGCCCGCTTAATTCAAAATCAAGCCTGTTATTGATATGATAAAGAATAACAAGCATACAAAATACAAAACGCATAAATTCTATTGTTGCGTTCCTTTTAAACTTAGTCTGCATAGTTCATACTCCCAAAATATGTTGTTTTTATTATATCATCATTATTATCATTTGTAAAACCTAAGATTTTTTCTTATATTCAAACTGAACTTCTTTGAAAAGAAATATGATAAAACAGCAAAAATAACTGTAGTCGCCGTAAAGAATAGTGCGGTAATACTTTTACTTACAACCTTAAACTCGCTGCAGTAAAGGAACACCGCAAAGCCGACCGCCTGCGCCATATAAAGCGGAAGGCTCGCCGTACCGAGAAAATAGTTTATTTTGTTGTTCATAAAAGTGCTGAGATATGAAGTCTCACTGAACGAAACCGTAATAGCTGCCATAAGAAAATAGAACGCAAGTGCTTCATATTTCTGACCTAAAACCGAAATGCAGTATAAAATAGGAAGCACATAACAAACAATTTCAACTACGCTCAGAAAAATTCTGTCAGCCTTAGTAAGCTTAAAGTTCTTCAGTCCGGTTGAAATATGAAAACAGAAAACTCCGCCGCACATCTCCGCAAACGCCCTGACATACGCTTTGGGAATGGAATCATATATAACAAATCTGTTCATTCCGCCAAGCTTATTGTTAGCATGAGACATATATCCTATCAGCAGTATGCAAATCAGCAAACAGGCGATTTTCTCAAAGCCTTCGCCGAATCTGAGAATGAGCGGAAATATTATAAGCATCATCCAGAGCATAGCGGCAATATACCATTCAGCTGTCAGAATTTCATTGGTCATAATTCCTGATTTTTGAAGAAAAAACAGATTAGGAAGCGTATTTATAACTTGATAGAAAACATCGCCCGTTTTATTTCGTATAAGGAAGAATATCATTATAACAAGACAAATGACATAAATAAAAAGGTGATATGGCAAAATGCTCATGAATTTCTTATAGATGAAATTCCCTGTTGATTTAAGAATCGGCTTACCTTTATATTTCTGAGCACTTTTCGCCATAAGCCAGCCCGATACAAGAAAGAAAAACTCAACCCCGATTTTTCCGTTTCTGAAAAACGAAAAGAATTCGCCGTTCTCAAACATTAGCCTGTTGTTAAAATGATAAAGAATAACCATAACGCAGAATATAAAGCGCATTAATTCAATTGTTCCGTTTTTCTTTGGTACTGTTTTCATATAAATTTCCTTTTTAATGGTATAATCATTCCGTGTATGAGTATTGATATTAGAAATAATACAACAGTTTTTCTGTTAACTGTTTTACTTTTCTGCTTCTTTATGCTAAAATACCGTTGGTGATTTAATGAATATAGGAAATATTGAATTTAAACATATAGCGTTTCTTGCGCCTATGGCGGGCATTGCGGACAGAGCGTTCCGCGAGCTGTGCGGCCACGACGGTGCGGCAGAGACCGTAACCGAAATGGTATCGTCAAAGGGACTTACAATGGGTGACAGAAAAAGCGGCGAGCTTCTTACTCTCGGGAACGAACACCCCTGCGGCGCGCAGATTTTCGGCGACGACCCTGAGATAATGGCGCAGGCGGCAGTTAAATGTCTTACCTACAAGCCCGATGTAATAGATATCAATATGGGCTGCCCTGCTCCGAAGGTTGCAATGAACGGCGGCGGCTCAAGTCTTTTAAAAAAACCGCAGCTTGCTTTTGAAATAACAAAGGCGGTTGTAAGCGCCGTTGACATTCCCGTTACTGCCAAAATAAGAACGGGCTGGGATGAAAACAGCATTGTTGCAACCGAGCTTGCCGAGCTTCTTGAAAAAGCGGGAGCTTCTGCAATTTTTGTTCACGGAAGAACAAGACAGCAGATGTACTCAGGCACTGTTGATTATACCACAATCAGAGCCGTAAAGGAAGCTGTTTCTGTTCCCGTTATTGCAAACGGAGATATAACAGACGAGCAGAGCGCGGCAATAATGCTTGAAAAAACGGGGTGCGACGCGATTATGATAGGAAGAGGAGCATTCGGCAACCCATGGATTTTTTCAAAAATCAACGCTTACCTTGACGAGTGCAGAGTCCTTCCCGACCCCACGGTTACTCAGAAAATGGCGGTAATGCTCAGGCATATTGAGAGGATTATTGAATACAAGGGCGAGTACACCGCAATGAGGGAGGCGCGTCACCATGCGGGCTATTACACAAAGGGTATGCGCGGAGGGGCGGCGCTAAGGCGTGAAATCTGCACCTTTGAGCATTTTGAACAGCTTCAGGAGCTCGCCTTTAAAATTGTTAAGGAGAATGAATAATGCTTCTTAAAAACTGCACCTTTTTCAATGAAGAATTTGAAAAGGAATACGGGGATATAAAAATTGAAAACGGAAAAATTGCGGAGATAGGCTTTTTCCCCGAGGACGGACGCGATATGAGCGGAAGGCTCGTTTTCCCCGGTTTTGTTGACGTTCATATCCACGGCGCAAACGGCGGGGACACTAACGATATGTCGCTAAAGTCGCTTGAAAAAATGAGCGCTTACCTTGCAAAACGCGGTGTTACCTCCTTTTGCCCGAGCACTATGACTCAGCCCGTTGAAAGACTCTGCGAAATAGCGGAATTCACTGCAAAGGCTGAGGTGAGCGGAGCGAAAATTGCGGGCATTAATTTTGAGGGTCCGTTTATTTCAAGGGAAAAATGCGGCTCGCAGAGCAAGGAGCACATCACCGCGGGAACAAAGGAGAATTTTGATAGGCTGTATGAAGCGGCAAACGGTAAAATGAAGCTTATAACCGTTGCGCCCGAAGCCTTTGACAGCTATGAATTCATAAAACACGCAAGCGCAAAATGCGCAGTTTCGCTCGGCCATTCCAACGCAGATGAAGCCGAAAGCAGAAGAGCTTTTGAAGCGGGCGCAAGCCACATAACTCACCTTTTCAACGCCATGTCTCCAATGGCAACGCGCGAAGCGGGTGTTGCAGGCGCGGCGCTTGACAGCGAGGCAACCTGCGAGCTTATCTGCGACGGGCGCCACGTTTCGCCGACAGTTCTCAGAAACGCGTTTAAAATTCTCGGCGAGGACAGAGCTGTTGTCGTTTCCGATTCAATGCGCGCGGCAGGGCTTGGCGAGGGTGAATACGAGCTCGGCGGGCAGACTGTATATGTTGCTGAAAACGGCGGCGTTGCAAGGCTTGCCGACGGAGCAATTGCCGCTTCAATTACAAATGTTTTTGACGAATTTAAAAATCTGCTCTCTTACGGAATTGAATTAAAGGCGGCGCTTAAGGCGTGCACGATTAACCCTGCAAGGGTAATAGGAGAGGAAAAGAGCATCGGCTCAATTGCAAAGGGCAAATGCGCCGATTTAACCGTTACAGATGAAGAGTTTAACATACTTGAGGTATACATAAATGGAACACTCGCTTAACATAGTTTTAATTGAGCCTGAAATTCCGCAGAACACAGGCAACATAGCGCGCTCCTGCGCGGCAACAGGCGCAAGGCTTCACCTTGTTGAGCCGATGGGCTTCAGGATTGACGACAAAAAGCTCAAGCGCGCGGGGCTTGATTACTGGGATAAGCTGGACATAACCTTCTACGATTCAACCGAGGATTTTTTTGAAAAGAACAAGGGCGGAGAATTCTTTTACTTTACAACCAAAGCAGAGCAGGCGCATACTGACGTCAGCTATCCGAATAATTGCTTTCTCGTTTTCGGTAAGGAAACGAAGGGGCTGCCCGAGGAGCTGCTTAAAGCAAATCACGATTCCTGCGTGAGGCTCCCGATGAGAGGCATTATACGCTCGCTCAACCTTTCAAACGCAGTTGCGGTGGGACTTTACGAGGTTTTAAGGCAGTGGGATTACCCCGAGCTCTCGCTCAAAGGTCAGCTCCATAATCTTAAATGGTAAACAACCGACAACCAGCGACTAAAAGCCGTACTCCCCGTACGGCTTTTATCTTTTACTTGCTTTTTTTATATTTTGGTGTATAATGTAGTTTGTAATATTATTGTAACTTTTATAATTTATTTGTAATATTTAGAGGATTAGCTATGAAAAAGCTTAAAAAAGCAATGATAATTGCGATGGTGTTCATACTTTCGCTCCTCCCCTGTTCAATCAGTGCATACGCAGTTTCAACGGAAACTATGGTGTCAAAGCTGATTTCCGTTGCGCAAAACGAGGTGGGCTATTCCGCTTCGGGAAGCTACTCAAAGTACGGAGAATGGTACGGCTATCAGGGCGCGTGGTGCACAACGTTTGCGCTCTGGTGCTTCAACAAAACGGGAGAGCAGCTGGGCGTTAAGCTTTACGCAAACATTATACCGAGCGGCGGAAACTGCAACTCGATGATAAGCTGGTTTACAAACGCAGGCAGATACCATAAACGCTCCTCGGGTTACACGCCAAAGCGCGGCGACCTGATATTCTTTGACTGGAGCGGAAACGGCTCTTCACAGCACGTTGGAATAGTCAAAAGCGTTTCGGGAAATACGGTGCATACTATTGAGGGCAACTGCTCGGGCAAGGTTAAGGAAAAATCCTACTCCCCTTCAGGCTCAAAGCCTTACGCGAACACAAGCTCAATTATGGGTTACGGAAACCCGAACTGGTCAGCAGTGGGAAGCGGAGGAACAACAGCCGCGCCGACTACGACAAAGAAGCAGACCTCAACGAAAAAGCACACTACTGCCGCTTCAACAACAAAAAAGGACAAGGAAAAAACTACCGTTTCCACAACCACAACAACTACAACAACTACAACCACAACAACGAGGGCGAAGAAGGCAAAGGATATGACTATCCACGCCGCAACTACCTCGCTTAAAATCGGAGACAGCGTTAAGCTTGACTATGAGATTAAGCCAAACTCCTCAAGCGCAGTGGTTGGCTATTTCTGCGACGAGGAGAACATAATTGAGATTTCAGACACGGGAATGATAACCGCAACGGGCGAGGGCACGGCGACGGTTGTTGTTTGCGCAAACGATGAAATATACAGGCAGTGCGATTTCACTGTCAGCTCAGACGATGACAACGCCTCTCCGCTCAGCGCGAGCGAGGTAACGACTATTCCGTATATCGGCGCAGACGTTACAAAATCGAATAATCAGAAGCTCAACGAAATCGGAATCAACGCCGAAAGGCTGATTTCACACAAAAATTACTACATTATTCCGCTTTGCATTCTCGGAACAACGGGAATAGTTACGCTTTGCATAATTGCGCTTAAGGCGTTTGCCGAGCATATAAGAAAAAGAAGGAGCGAGGCTGCTGATGATACAGGTATCGAAGGTTAAAACAACTCCGCCCGGGGAATTCGCAACCGAATACCAGAAGGACGTTTACGGCGTTCTTGAAAAGCTGGGCATAGAATTTACAAGGGTAGACAACGAGCCTGCGGTAACTATGGAGGACTGCGTTGCAATTGACGCGGCGCTCAGCGTTAAAACAGTTAAAACCCTGCTGCTTTGCAACAGGCAGAAAACTAAGTTTTATCTCTTTATCACCGAGGGAGACAAGCCGTTTGTCACTAAGGATTTCGGGCACAAGCTTGAAATTTCAAGAGTATCGTTTGCTCCCGCGGAATGTCTCGGGGATATGCTCGGCTGCGAGGTTGGCTCAACCACCGTCCTCACTCTCCACAGAAACGTTGAACACAAGATTCAGCTTGTTATTGACAAGGCAATACTTAAAGAGGAATACTACGGCTGTACCGATTCAACAACAACCTCATATATGAGAATAAAGACGGAAGATTTAATCGGCAGATACATTCCGTTTTCACAGCATAAGGCAATTTATATAGATTAATAAAAGGGTGTGGGCAAGCCCACCCGAAATTCTTAATTCATAATTCTTAATTCTTAATTAAAAAAGGCAGCTGCAACGCAGCCGCCTTTTTTATTTTATTGTTTTGCAGGAAACAAAATCAATTCCTGTTCCGAAAATGTCGGGAATTATTACATCGCCCGTTTCAATCGGCACCTCGAGAACGATATCGTCAAGCAGCCTCATAGCGTCGAACATCTTGCCCTTAGGGATGGCTCCGTTTGTTTTAACGGGGCATCTCGGCTCTGTTTCAAGGTTTGTTCTTACAGTTGATGTTACAACTCTGACGGGGTTTTTAAGCTCGTTTTTGCCGTAAACAGCTCCTCTCGGGCAGGCGTTGCCTGTTACAGCGTAATCGTTTTCCTCGTCAACCGTAAGGTGACAGCCTCTCGGGCAGGTGATACAAATTAACTCTGTCATTCCTCTACCTCCTCTGCTGTTACAGTAATTTCGTTGGACATAATGGCGTCAAGCAGGCGCCTTGAAAGTCTTACTCTTTCCATTTCGCCCGGAGCCATATGAGCGCGCTTGAGCTGAGCTACAATCTGGTCTCCGTCCTTTACAACGATTTTACTTGTTTCAAAAATTCTTCTCGGTCTGAAGAAAATTTCGGCGTCCATAGCCTCTCTGTGTATTTTAAGCGGAACGATAAAGCCTACACCGTCGCCCTCCTTAACGCTGATTGCGTTCTTTCTTGAACGCGAGCCGAGCTTAACATACTCAGCGGCAGCGCAGCCTGCCTTCTGGCTTTCGGCCGTTACGTAGTCAACCAAATCGTGAACGTGAACAACGTTACCGCTTGCGAAGATACCCTCAACTGAGGTCTCCATATTCTCCCATACAACAACGCCGTTTGTTGCTGGGTCAACATCTATTCCTGCTGTTCGGGTAAGCTCGTTTTCGGGGATAAGGCCTACGGAAAGAAGAACTGTATCGCAGTCAAAATCTATCTCCGTTCCCTTAATCGGCTTTCTGTCAGGGCCTACCTTGGCGATAGTAACGCCGCTGACTCTCTCCTTACCTCTGATGTCAATAATAGTGTGAGAAAGGTAAAGCGGGATGTCAAAATCGTTAAGGCACTGAACGATATTTCTCTGCAGACCGCCCGAATAAGGCATAACCTCAACGCACGCAAGAACCTCTGCGCCTTCGAGCACCATTCTTCTCGCCATAATAAGGCCGATATCGCCGGAGCCTAAAATGATAACCTTCTTGCCTACCATATGGCCTTCCATATTAACGTATCTCTGAGCGGCGCCTGCTGTGAGAACGCCTGCGGGGCGTGTGCCCGGGATAGAGATCGCACCTCTTGTTCTTTCGCGGCAGCCCATTGCAAGAACTATGGCCTTTGCCTCAAGCACCTGATAGCCCTGCTCGGGGTTAATGCAGTGAACGCACTTATCCTGAGTTATCTCAAGCACCATGGTGTCGCACATAACCTTAATGCTTGTCCCCTCAAGCATATCAATAAATCTGCCTGCGTACTCGGGGCCCGTAAGCTCCTCCTTGAAATACTGAAGGCCGAAGCCGTTATGTATGCACTGATTAAGAATACCGCCGAGCTCTTTGTCACGCTCGATAATAAGGATATCCTTAAGCCCTTTTTCATACGCTGCAAGAGCAGCTGCGAGTCCGGCAGGTCCTCCGCCGACTACTATTAATTCATATGCCATACGTCAGACCTCCTTTTTGCATTTTGTTTCGCCGGTTAGAATATAGCTTCCCGTGTCGTCCTGAAGAATATCCTCAGGTGCAACGTTGTTATGCTTTGCAAGTATGCTGAGAATCTTCGGTCCGCAGAAGCCGCCCTGACATCTGCCCATACCGGTTCCGCAGCGCCTCTTGATTCCGTCAAGTGAAACGGGCTTAATCGGTGATTCCATAGCTGCAAGTATTTCGCCCTCTGTAACCGTTTCACAGCGGCAGATAACGCGTCCGAATTCAGGTTTGAGAGAAACAAGACGGTTCTTTTCCTTCTCGCTTAAATTCTTGAATCTGATATGCTCGCGCGAGTTGATAAAGTTTGCTTTTTCATCAAGCTTGAGTCCGTCATTACCGAGCATTTTAACAACATCCTCCGCGATAGCGGGAGCTGCGGAAAGGCCCGGAGACTTGATTCCCGCAACGTCAATGAAGCCGTCTGCGGCAAAGCCTATAACGAAATCGTTTGTATCCGAATTAGCGCGCACGCCCGTAAAGTTTCTTATATTCTCTCTGTAATTAATGCTCGGAACAGACTTTGCTGCCTTTTCCCTTACAAAGTCAAGAGAGCTTGATTTTGTTGTTGTGTCGTCCTTAGCGCTCGGGATAGCGTTAGGGCCTACGATAAGATTGCCGTGAACGGTGGGAGAAACGAGGATACCCTTTCCGAGCTCGTTAGGGCACTGGAAAATAACGTGGTTTGCTCTTTCGCCCTCAACCTTGTCAAGAAGATAGTATTCGCCTGCTGCGGGCTCAATCTTAAAGGTTGGCTCAGCAACAAGATTATGGATATCGTCGCTGTAAACGCCGGCGCAGTTGATAACGTATTTTGCTTCAACCGTCTTGTCTGTGCAGATAACCTTCCAGCCCTTTTTAGTCTTCTTAATATCCTTAACCTCTGTATTAAGCATAAGCTCAGCGCCATTTCTGACTGCGGTTTCAGCCATTGCAAGCCCGTATTCCCACGGGTTAACGATAGCGGCGGTTGGCGCCCAGAGAGCGCCGAGAGCCTCGTCTGCAATGTTGGGCTCCATTTTGCGAAGCTCCTTCTGGTCGATAACACGCATATTGGGAACACCGTTTTTCTTTCCTCTGTCATAAAGAACGTAGAGCGTGTCCATTTCAGAATCGGAAAAGGCAACAACAAGCGAGCCGATTCTGTTAAAGGCAACGTCAAGCCTTTCGCATATTTCGCCTGCAAGCTGATTTCCTCTTACGTTATACTTAGCGCAAACCGAGCCGGGCTCAGGGTCATAGCCCGCGTGGATAATCGCGCTGTTTGCACGCGTTGTTTCCATACAGACATCGTTGTGCTTTTCAATAATTGCGATATCAAGCTCATATCTTGAAAGATAGTAAGCTATTGAGCTGCCGGAAACACCGCAGCCGATTATCGCTACATCATACATAAATTTCCCTCCCTATTGTTTCAGTAAAAGCTTACACTGATAATATAATATATTATCACAATTTGCCCATTAATACAATAGTGATAAAAGTATTATTTGTTCACACACCCGATTTGTTTAAGTATATCCCTCAGCGCATAATCAATTATGCGTTTTTTTCATAATATGATTAAGGCGGGGCATAAAACAACAGGCAGCAAAAAAGACAGGGTGGAGAAATCCCGTGAATAGCCCTGTCTTTTGCCTGATTATATATATTCAGCCGCTGTAGCTGTCAAGCGCGCTTGAAATTGAAAAGTAACAGTATCTCAATGTATTGTTAACTATCTCCTTCCCTGCGTTTATATGGCGCGAAACAGTCGGCTGAGACAAGTGAAGCTCATAGGCAATTTCCTCCTGGCTTTTGCCTGAGATATACTTATATTTCAGGCAAACCCGCTGACGCTCGGTAAGCTCCCTTTCCATTATGAGCGGCAGAACTGTTTTAAGCGCGCGCTGCCTTGCCTTTTCCCTGTCATAGCCTTCGGTTTTATCATATGAAAAGCCGAAAAAAATATCATCCATTAAATCCATTCTCATCCTCCAAATAAAAGCCTCTGAGCATAAATGCAGTGTTTTTGCATTCACAAGCCATATCGTAATAAAATCTGATTCTTTTCCTCAGCAAATCAAGCTCTCTGCCAGAATAAACGCATAAGAGTGGAGTTAGTGCGTCCGCAAGACAGACAGCGCGTCTGTACTGAGCCTCGTATTTACGAGCCAATTCATCCGTTGTCATTTCTGCCCTTCTTTCTTTGGATATTTGTACCGCTCGGTACAAACCTATTTTATACGAACATCTGTTCGATGTCAATAGAACAGAAAAAGTTTTACAAAAAATTGGACAGCGCAAATTTTTTTAAAGAAAGATATAGCTTTTATGTTAAATTTATACCATTTGTAGCTTTTGACAAGATTTCTCAACATTCGCTTGACAAAATGGTGAATAATTACTATAATTAAAGAACACTTGTTGCGGAGCCGCAACCGCAACAAGGAACCTGTCCTCCTATAGTTTGTTATAGACAGAGAGGGGAATGCCCGGGTGTTATACCCGGGCATTTTCCTTTTTATACGGCTATGAAAAAAGACGGCTGAGCCGTCTTTTAAATTATACTTATAAACCTTTCAAACGCGATTCCGTCGGGGTGGTAGTGCTGCGGCGGCTCTTCTTTCAGCGTTTCGCTTATTGCCTTCTCAATAAATGCAGAAGCTTTTTTTACTGAGCTTAATATATCGCCGTTTACTATATAATCGCTCAGAACAAACGCTGAGAAGATATCCCCCGTTCCCGAAAAATGCTCGCCGAGCCTTTTGCTCTTTATGATTTCAAAGCTGCCGTTATGACATACTGCGTTTCCTATTTCTCCGCCTAGGTCAATACCCGTTGTTATAACGGTTTTGACGCCTGTTTTTTCAGACATAGCCTTTATATCCGACGGCGTGTATTTTTTATTAATATCGCAGCCGCAAAGCAGCGCAAGCTCCGTTACGTTAGGGGTAATAATATCTGCCTTTTTGCAAAGCGCTTTAACCTCGTTTATTGTATTTTCATCATAGCAGGGGTAAATTTCGCCGTCGTCTCCCATAATAGGGTCAACCGCAACAACCGTTTTTTCGGTTTTAAAGTCATCAATAAAGCGTGAAATAATCGCTCCCTGCGAGCTGTTCGGAATAAAGCCCGTCAGAATTCCGTCAAACTCCGCTTTGAGCTTTTTCCACTCGTCAATGAAGCTCTGCATAGAAGCGGTTAAATCAACGCTTTTAAAGCTCTCATAGCCCGTCTGGTTTGAGAAAACTCCCGTCGGCAGCGGACAGGGCTGAACGCCGTGTGCGCTTATAATCGGAATTGCCGCTGTGAGCGAGCATTTTCCGAAGCCCGATAAATCGTTTATAACTGCAATTTTTTTCATACAATCACCGTATTCATTATACTATAACAAGGCTTAAATAACAACATCAATCAGCTGCCTGATTCCTTTTCATTTTTCTCCAGTTAAAAAAGCCGTACAAATCATTTGCAAGGAACATTGTAAAGCACAGCACCATAGGGAGATACTCAATGCTTTTTATGCTTGCAAGAACCCAAAGAATAATAAGAACTATATCGTTTGCGCTGTAGGCAAGGGCATAGTGCGGCAGGCGCATTATAAGCAGGACGCTCGCAGCACAGCTTGTAAAAATTGAAACGGTTGAAACAATCAGGTTTGGCGTGTCAAGCGCCCCGAGGATAAAGTAAAACGCAACGGTAACCGCTGAGGATATAAGCAAAACACCTATGCCCTTTTTCACTGTCAGATGAGAAACCTCAACCTCGTCTGAATCCTTATACGGATGCTTAAGCCAGGATATAAGCGTTACGAAGGCGGAGGGAACTGTCATCCCCACATATGTTATTACCTCGCCGTAATACCTGAATTTAAACGAAACTATTCCGTAAAGCAGCCCGAAAAATATTGAAAAAAGCTGGCCGTAAACATCTCCCTTAGCAACGAAAATAAGAGCGGTTACGCCGAGCATTGAGGAGAAGGTGCTGAGCAGCCCCGCGCCTCCTGCTATGAATCCCGAAACGCCTGTTATAACAAGCGAAAGGATATAGAGTATCCACTCATTTTTCGTCAGATTTTTAAACGGATTATGCTTCATATTCTTTCCTTACTAAAAAGCACCCGAACATATATCTTCAACGACCTAACGATATATGCGGGTGACTCGGTAGCCATTTATTCAACTTGAGAAATTATATCACAAAAATAATTCACTGTCAATATTGACAAAATGCGAAGGAACACCTTATAATTATATTAAATAAGGCGGTGATAAAATGAAATGCGAAGATTTATCTAAGCATCTTGAATACGTTATAGAGGATTACACAGAGGCTTCAGGAGCAAGTGATTTCAAAATTAAAAAAGGCGACGCCGTTGACTCATATTCATTTCAAAGCGGAAAAATCAGGCTTGAATTTGTCTACTCAAAAAAGGCAAGGGAAAACTATCCCGTCAGCACTCTTTACTGCAGAGTTTTTCTTGACGGCGGCGATTTTTTCTTTGAAATTCCCGAAATAATCAGCTTTATTGATATTCTTGATTATCACTGCTACTATTATCCGTACATTGAAAGCAGAACGCGGATTGACGAATGCTTTAATTACATTATGGATTTCATTGAGTACAGGCGGGAGGAAATTGAGTCGCTGTGTCCGCGCGCCGATGAGCTTAAGTCGCTTAAGCTTGAGGAGATAAAACGCGTTTACAAAACGGACGACTCCTCCGTTCCGGAGGATGCACAGTCGAAGGAAAAGCACTACGCTGCGCTTGACGAATATGTCTCCTCCTATGCTGTAAGCCGCTTCACAACCGGCGAGGCTTACGGCGCTTACCTCAGGGGAGATTTTGAAAAGGCGCTTTCAGAATACGGAAAACTCGGCGAGCTGACGGAATACGAAAAGAAGATAGTTAATTTCATTGACGGCAAGCAGGAGCCTTATCAGGCAATGCCGCTTGAATGCTCAAGCCTGCTTGAAGCAGATAATTACAAAAGAAAAAGCCTTAAGCTGTTTCTTGTTTCGCTTGCGTTTTCGGTTTTATTATTCTGGTTTATATTCTTTTGCGTTCAGGCTGTAATAAACGCCGTCTATACGCACTCCTCAATAATGTGCGACGGGGCAAATCCGTTTAAAACGGCGCTTTTCGGCATTGTGCCGGGGGTGCTGCTTGCAGTTACCTTCAGAAACAGGATAGAGCCGCTGTTTTACAAGGACAGAAAAAAGGCATTTGAATTTTATGATATGCTTTATCCGAAAAGCAAATTCGGCGCGCTGCAGCTCATCTGCATTGCGGTGTGCATTTTCTGCGTTTGCCTTTTTGCCGATTTTTCGCGCCCGACCTTTACTTATTACAAGGACAGGATTGAATACAACACGCACGCAAAGCTTCTCAACAAAAAAACGGTTTACCCGATTGAGGATTTCGTTGATGTTGTTTGCGTTAACGGAAGATACTCACAGGACCTTAACGAATATATAGAAGAGCCTTTTTACGTGCTTGAATTTTCAAACGACCAGTATATTGATTTAGGAAGGCTGAAAATAAGCAAAAAGGAAAAAGCTCAGCTGATTGAAGAGCTGAGGCAGAACAGAGAAAGCGATATACGCCATGTGCTTGCGATAGACGATTTATAAAAGAAAAAGAGCCGTCCCTTACGGGATAGCTCTTTTAATTATGGATTAGCTAAATTACTTAAGCTCAACAGTTGCGCCTGCTGCCTCAAGAGCTGCCTTGAGAGCCTCAGCGTCAGCTGCAGGAACGCCTTCCTTAACAGGAGCAGGAGCGCCGTCAACAACAGCCTTTGCTTCCTTAAGGCCGAGACCTGTAGCCTCACGAACAGCCTTGATTACCTGAATCTTAGCTGAGCCTGCTGATGTAAGAATTACGTCAAAGTCAGTCTTTTCTTCAGCTGCTGCTGCGCCACCCTCTGCAGGTGCTGCAACTGCTACAGCTGCTGCTGCGCTTACGCCGAATTCTTCTTCTACTGC
>CAMOWP010000024.1 GCA_946628455.1 uncultured Clostridia bacterium
GGCAACCGGATTGTTTACAATTACTGCGCACTCTTTGCACCATGAGGTGTCAAGCTCGTTCGCTATTGCGCCGGCTGCTCCCTCGTATTCGCCTTTAAGCTGCATAAGGGAAATGTAGTAATCGTTCCAGCTGTCGTTATAAACAAGCATAGTTGACGTGCCCGTAATATCATCGTGGAACTGATGCTGAATAATCTTTTTCCATGCGCTGTCAATAATAGCCTTCGGGTATTTGTAGGAGGTCAGAAGGTCAGCGGCAACGCAGGCTCTTTCGGTTACGTCTGCAAGCACCTCGCACTGTGAGTTGAGCCTTTTGCTCATAGCTCTTGAGGTGTATGCTCCCGCACCGTGCGAACGCATAAGAAGCTCGCCGTCGTAAAGCGGAAGCGTAACGGTCTGACGCTTTGCAAGCTTATCAAGCTCATTAAACATCATATCTGACGTAGCGGCGATTACCTTCGTGTTTTCGTCCTTTTCATTTTTAGAAATGCTCTCGCCGACGGAACGGACGCTTTCCTCTGTAGGCGCGCCGCCCCAGTCTCCCGTGCCGTAAAAGCAGTTGGTCCACGGAAGATTATAATTGAGCCCGTTGTACGCAAGGTGGTCTATAACCTGAACGTTTCCTCTTACCGTTCCGTCAAATTTGTTGCGGTAGGAAAGGGGATTGAGCGACGCGTAAATCCTTGAGCCGTCAACACCCTGCCAAAGCCCTATGTTAAAAGGCCTTTCAACAGCGCCGCCCCAGCTCAGCTTCTGGGTTGTAAAGCCCTTGAGGTGCGCCTGCCTTGCAATTGCGGGCAGAGCGTAGCCAAAGCCGAAGCAGTCGGGAAGAAAGATATCCTTCGTATCCTTTCCGAGCTTTTCTTTGAAATATCTGTTTCCGTAAAGGAAATTCCTGAGAATTGCTTCGGGAGAGGGGATGTTAACGTCTCCGTTTTCGTATGCGGAGCCCGACGGACACCATCTTCCCTCAGCGGCATATTTCTGAATTTCCTTAAACGCCTCGGGATAATACTCTTCAATAAGCTCATATCTGAACGAGCCCTCAAAATTGAATTTGTAGTGAGGGTATTTTTCAAGAAGCGCTATATTCTTTTCAATTGTATCGGGGATGAAAACCTCGATAGTTTTAGGCAGCTCCCAGCGCCAGACGGTGTCAAGGTGCGAGGTAGCAACCGTGAAAATTCTGTTTTCAGCCATAATTATTTCTCTATGATTTCATAAGTGAATTCGTATTTTTCCTGCAAAGCCTTAACCTTATCCTCGTTGTCCTCAATGAAGGTAGGCGTGTAAATGCTTTTGCCGTCAACGGAGTATTCCTTAACAATGTTGTTAAGAGCCTCCCATGCCTCTGCCTCGTAAGGATAATCGCTTTCAAATTTGATTAAAAATTCTCTGTGTTTAGGAAGTCTTGCTTTCATAACTGTTATTTCCTTTCATTTATTAACACGAATATTATATATTTAAAACAACTTTATTTCAAGATATATTTTGATTTTTCGGTAAGTATCCTTTCAGCGTTTGCCTGAGCCTCCTCGCTTGTTATATTCTCGTCGCAAAGGCTTATCATTTTATCGCCGAAATTTACGTTTTCAATCATACCGCTTATGACAATACAGCGCTTGCCGTATTTTTTTGAAAGCTCGAATATTTTATACGGAAGCTTGCCCATAAGAGTCTGCCTGTCGCTTTTGCCTTCGCCAGTGATAACAACGTCGCAGTTCATAATTTTGCTTTCAAACTGTGAAAATTCGCTGAGAATATTAAAGCCCGATTTCACCTCGCCGCCGTAAACGGAGTAAAGCCCTGCGCAGATTCCTCCTGCGGCGCCGCCGCCTTTTAAAGCGCTTACGTCCTTCGGTAAAAAAGCATTAAGCCTTTTCAAGCCCTCATCAAGCTCTACAACCTGTGTTTTGTTGGCGCCTTTCTGCGGAGCAAAAACATATGCAGCTCCGTTTTCTCCGTAAAGGGTGTTTTCAACATCACAGGCAAATGTAAAGTGTAATCCCTTTACAATATTTTTGAAGCCTGCGCCGAAAATACAGTTCAGGTCGCCGCCGCTCGGTACGGCAATTCTTTTGAAATTCTCATCATAAAAAACTGCGCCGAGAGCACTCAGAGCTCCGGCTCCTCCGTCGCAGCAGCCTGAGCCTCCAAGCCCGAGGATAATATCTTTAAAACCAAGCTCTGAAGCGGCTTTTATCATTTCGCCCGTTCCATATGAGGAGGCGCGCATTACAGCCTTTCTCTGTTGAATTCCGCTTGCCTTGGCGCACTCGATAACAGCTGTGCTTCCAAAGGCGGTAAAATCAGCTGTGATAGCTTTTCCGTATATATCGTGGCAGCGTGTGTAAAGTGTATCACCTTTACACATTCTCTTCATGCACTCGCTGAAGCCTTCGCCTCCGTCAGCAAACGGAAGGGTGGTTATGTTATGCTTTTCGCCGCTGCTTTCAATTCCGTCTTTAATGCATCGGCAAACCTGTTCTGATGTAAGAGTGCCCTTGAAGGAATCGGGGCAGATAAGAATATTCATTTCCTCACCTCAAATCAATTTTAACACATCGTATGTAATATGTAAATATTAACATAATCGGATTATTGTTATATATGAACGCAATGTTAACAAAATATGAATATTTTTTTGAATAATTTTGTATAAAACACTTGACAATTCAAAATAGTAGGTGTATTATACAAGTAGGATATGTAGCTGATCATCCTATGTGTCCTACATAGAGTGGGCGTCGACCTTAATTGCCACGCTATGTTATAAGAAGAGCAGGGTGACGTCTCGTGTATAAATACGTGAGGCGTTGCTCTCTTTTATAGGGAAAAATAAGTAAAATTAAGTGTTGACAAATTAATTTTATCTGTTATAATGGTATAGCACTCAAAAAGAGCGCATACAATATAATATATCGCGGGGTAGAGCAGTTGGTAGCTCGTCGGGCTCATAACCCGGAGGTCGCAGGTTCGAGTCCTGCCTCCGCAACCATAAAATGAAGGATACCGTTTGGTATCCTTCATTTTTTATTTCAGGACTCGAACCTGCGACGAGCACACCGATTGCGACGGGCACACTGCTTTTGCCAAGCTATAATCTTTATTTTATATTACATCTATGATATAATTCAGATATATTCAAAAAACGTAAAGAATTTTTGGCATATTTCTGATTTCGTGCCACTAACAAGTGAAAGGCAAATTTGTTAAGGGGAGGTGATGCTGTGAGTCAGGTGAAGCAAAAAGCGGATTCGTTGCTAACTGAAGCGTATGAAAAATATAATACCTTGCTGCTTAAATTCTGTTATACGAAATTGACGGAGAATAAAAACAACGCAGACGATATTGTTCAGGAAGCGCTGCTTGTTTACTATAAACGGCTGCTAAAGGGCGAGGATTTTGAAAAGCCACTTGCTTTTTTATATCAGACAGCCGCAAATCTTTGCAAGAATGCAAATAAGAAGGCAACGAAGCAGGCAATGCGAACGGTTCCGCTTGATGAATTAACCGACGTTGCAGCAAAGGAGGATAACTCGCGGGCAAGCGAGCTTGACTACGACGAAATCAAGGAAAAGCTTTTAGAAAAGCTAAGCGAAGAAGAATTAAGGCTTTATTACCTTAAATATGTTGAGGATAAATCACTAAAAGAAATAGCTGAAATGATGGATATATCGCCAAACGCGGTAGCCAAACGGACTCAGCGGCTCAGGTCAGTAATAAAACAATTAGTTGAGCCAACATTAGCAATCTATGAAAGGGGGCATTCATATGGATATCAAGGTTAACGCCAACACACTTAACAAGGCATTAAACGATAAAAAATTTACAACTGAATTAATTGAATACTTAAACGGCGTTGTTGATGAAGAGCTCGAAAAGGGCACACATATGGACACCGACCTCATAACGGATTGCACTGAGATAATCTTTGAGCTGGAAAACGGCTATGAGGAATTAAGCATTCAAAGAGAAACCTCAAAAAACATTATTAAATTCTGCCACAAGAATATAAGAAATAATATCAGGCGCAGACAGATTGCGGCAGTAATAGCTGTTATGATTGCTTCATATGCAACCTTGTACACAGCGAGCCCCGCATTTGCGCTTTCGGTTAACAGCCTGGTATACAGCGTTGTAAGCCTCCTTCAGGACGCTGACGAGCGTACGGAAAAAGAGGATTCAGACGTTTTGAGCATTTTCTACACCTGCTACGGCTTTGATGAAAATGATAAGTTTAAGAATTTAGCAGAGCTTGATGACTTTAAGCTTGAGCTGTTCCTGAACTATGAGGACGGCAGCACGTCTGAGGAGCCTATACCGATTGACGTTCATTTCGGAAGGCATACAAGAATTAAGCCGATGGAATACTGTGAGATTTCAAAAACAATTATTAAAGACGGCTCAAAGCGTTACATCGCGCTTAACGTTTCTTACGAGGGTAAATCGTCTGAAATTACGCTGGATATGGAGGACTGAAAAATGAAAAAGTTTTTATCTGTATTATTATCAATATGTATGCTCGCAGGCTCTGCTCCGTTTTCGGGCTTAACGGCCCTTGCGGCAGAGATGAGCGGCTCCTGCGGAGCTAATGCAACATACAGCTATGACCCTGTTACGCAGACTCTTAATATAACGGGAACAGGGGAGCTCTACAACTATGCAACGGAAGATGATATACCAATAAAAGATTTTGCTTCTGAGGTTAAGACGCTCAACATAGACAAGGATATACAATTCACAATTGCGTCAGAGCTTGATTCAGAGCCGTATTATCTGATTCATAATTGTACGGCGGTTGAAACGCTTAGCATACCCTGTTCGGAATTAAAGACGGATTTATTCGAATTTGATATGACAGGCGCTTACCGCGATACAAACGGAATTGAGCCTGATTTAGACCCCACTGTTGTGCGCCTTCCGGCGATTAAAAGCCTGAAGCAGCTTACAATTAAAAGCACCGAAACAGCTACGGCTGTGCCTGAATACTTTTTCAATAATTATGAAAACCTGGAAACAGTTATATTGGACGGCGGAATAACAGAAATCGGTGTCGGCGCATTTGCAAATTGTCCTGAGCTTAAGAGCTTTACCGTTTTAAACGATTCCTGCAGCCTGCAGAATGTATTTGAATATACAATTTACGGTGATGGCGGCGAGGAAACCGATATCCATGTTGATGCTGTCGCTTCGCCAACTATCAGAGCGCACGCAAATTCATCGGCAAAGGATTATGCGGCAGAAAAGGAATTTACCTTAGTAGCTCTTTGCAGCGACGGAACGGAAAACCATAATTTTGCAAACGGCGAGCAGTATTGCCTCAACGGCTGCGGCGCTGAAAATCCGGATTACAACAGCACCGTAATAACAGGCTCCTGCGGTGAAAACGCAACTTATCAGTATGACAGGTTAACCAAAACGCTTGACATAACCGGAACGGGCGCGCTGTATAATTACAGCACGGAAAGCGAAAGACCGTTTGCAGCGTTTGCCTCAGAGGTTAAAACGCTTAATATAGGCAAGGAAATAAGCGTTGAAGCAATAGACTGGATTGCTGACAAACCGTATTATGCGCTATCCGGTTTTACATCAGTTGAAAATCTTACTATTCCATGTTCGGTAAGTATATTTGAAATTGATATGACAAACGCAGAGGTTGACTCTAATAAAATGGATGATGATGCTTATCAATTGTTACCCGCAATAAAAAGCGTTAAGAATTTAACCTTAACAGGAAGCGAAGCGAACAGCACCGTTAAAAGCTATCTTTGCAATAATTATGAAAACCTTGAAACAGTTACTCTTGACGGCGAGGTTTCTGCTATAGGAATCGGAGCGTTTGCAAACTGCCCCGAGCTTAAGAGCTTTACCGTTTTAAACGATTCCTGCAGCCTGCAGAATGTGATAGAATATACAATTTACGGCGAGGGCGGACCCGAAACGAACAAGCACGTTTATGCCGTTGCCTCTCCAACCGTAAGAGCGCACGCAAATTCACTGGCAAAGGATTATGCTGAGGAAAAAGGGCTTACCTTCGTTGCTCTTTGCACAGACGGTACTGAAAACCACAGCTTTTCAAACAGCAAGCGGTATTGCCTCAACGGCTGCGGTGCTGAAAATCCGGATTATTCAGCCCCTTACAGCGGCTCCTGCGGAGAAAACGCAACATACACCTTTGACCCTAAAACGGGCACGCTCACAATCAGTGGAAGCGGAGATATGTGGAGTTATTCTGAAGGTACCGCTCCCTGGGACGCTTATAAAGAAAATATTAAAACCGTAAATATATCAGACGGAATAACAAAAATAGGTAATTATGCATTTAATGGCTGCACAGGATTGAAAGAGCTTACAATGCCATGTTCAGCCGAGTTCGATTCAACAGCTTTTAGAGAATGTACAAACATTGAAAGTATAACACTTACCAAGGGTACGGGCGAAATGTGCGATTATGCCGTATTGTCAGTTGGAGTAACGAGCTATATGTTCACGCCCTGGTGTTTGAGCCGCGAAAACATAAAAAATCTTGTTATTGAAAATGGTGTAACAAGAATAGGTAATTATGCGTTTTACAACTGTACAGGCTTGACAAGCATAACAATTCCTGAAAGTGTAACAAACATAGGCAGTTCTGCATTTTCCGGTTGCTCAGGTTTAACAAGCATTACGATAATGAACTCCGATTGCGAAATAGTTGACGCCAAAACTACAATAGCAGAAGGAGCAGTAATCAATGCAGCTTTGAATTCAACAGGGCAGGAATATGCAGATAAATATGACAGAACTTTTGTACATTTCTGCCTGGACGGAACAGATAATCATAATTTCGAAGCCACAAATCGGTACTGTCTCAACGGTTGCGGCGCAGAAAATCCCGGTTACATCAATACGTGCGGAGAAAAAGCATTTTACACCTTTAATTCCGAAACAGGAAATCTTACTATAAGCGGTAAAGGTAAAATGTCGAATTATTCTGAAGGTGCCGCTCCTTGGTATGTTTATAAAGAAGAAATCAAAACGGTAAATATAGAAGATGGAATAACAAATATTGGTGATTGTGCATTTTGCGGCTGCACAGAATTGAAGGAACTTACAATGCCATGTTCTGCTGTAATATACAGCTCTTCAAAAACATTCAGAGATTGTACAAATATCGAAAATATAACACTTACCAAGGGTACGGGTGAAATGTGTAATTATGTTGCAGGTCCAATTGTACCAACAAGCTATATGTTCACACCTTGGTATATAAACCGCGAGCATATTAAAAATCTTGTTATTGAAAACGGCGTAACAAGCATAGGTAATTATGCGTTTTACAACTGTAATGGCTTAACAAGTATAACTCTTCCCGACAGCGTAACAAGCATAGGCACCGGTGCATTTGAAGCTTGCACAGGCTTAACAATCATAACAATCCCTGACAGTGTAACAACTATTGGAAATCAAGCGTTTGACGGTTGCACAGGATTAAAAAGCATATTAATAATGAATCCTGATTGTGAAATATATGACAGCGCTCAAACAATAGCAGAAGGCGTTGTAATTTATTCAGCCTTGAATTCAACTGCGCAAGAATATGCAAATAAATACAGCCGAACTTTTATGCCTCTCTGCTCTGACGGTACCGAAAACCACGATTTTGACATAAGCACAACCGCAACCTGCGGCGAGGACGGGGAAAAAACCTACACCTGCAAAATCTGCGGTTATTCATATTCCGAGCCTGATTCGGCTCACGTTCAGGAGCACAGCTTTGAAACAAAGGTTATCAAGGCGGCAACCTGGCTTGAAAACGGAGTTAAGGCAAAGGTTTGCTCAAAGTGCGGAGCTGTTGACGAGAGCTCAAAGGAGACTTTATATCTTTCAGGTTCCTGCGGAGTGTATGTTTATTACAGCTTTAACGCTGAAACGGGCGTGCTGACTATTTACGGAAAGGGTGATATGTCTGATTATATAACTGAAAAATCAGGCTCCTCTTCACAGCTCGGTAAAACAACAAGAGCGGTTGCAGTCGGTATCAATCCGTTAACAAACAGATTCCTTGCAAATTCCTTTGTAACAAACGCGTTTGCAAGCAGCGTTAATACAGTTTCACCGTTCAGGGGTAACGGTAATATAAAAAAGGTTATTGTTGAGCAGGGCGTTACAAGCGTTGGCGATTATGCGTTTGAAGACTGCGATAAGCTTGAAAGCATAACAATGGCGAAAAGCGTTTCTGTTCTCGGCTCAGGCTCGCTTAAAAATTCGGCAGTAACCGAGCTCGTTGTTCCCGAGGGTATGACAACGATAAAGGAATCAGCCTGCGCAGACTGCGGAAAGCTCGTTTCCGTTCAGTTTTCAAATACTCTGGTAACTGTTGCCGACAGAGCCTTTGAAAATAACACCTCTCTCAGGGAGGTTTATGCTTCCGAATCAATTAAAAATATCGGAGCAAATTCCTTTGACGGAACCAATTCGGTGTATTACGTGCCGAAGGGAAGCACTTTTGAAACCTATGCACTCGGAAGCGGAAAGAAAACTGTATCATCAAGCATTTCCTTTAAGAGTGGCAAGGGTTCTTATAGCTACACGGGCTCTGCAGTTTACGTTAATAAAAACGACCTTACAGTCAAGGTCGGAAACACTGTTTATACTAATTTCAGTATAGTTTACAAAAACTCAGCTGACAGCAGAAAAAATCCGAATTCATATAGCTTCTACGTCACCGTTAACAATAAAAAAACGAATTCCATATCGTTCAATGTTGTTGCAGATATAAAAAATCTTAACGTTAATCTTAACCAATCGTCCTTTGAATATAGCGGAAAGGCTAAAAAGCCAAAGGCTAAGATTACTCTTAAGGACGGAAAAAACGTTGCTTCGTATTATAAGCTTTCTTATTCAAAAAATACCAACCCAGGCACCGCTTCGGTAATTATCAATTCAAATGGCAATAAATATTATAAAGGCTCAAAAACCGTTTCGTTTACGATTAAGCCTAAAAAGGCTTCAATCAAAAAGCTTAAGGCTAAATCAAAGGCGTTCGATGCGAAATGGAAAAAGCATCCGGGAATTGATTACTATGAGCTGGAGTACAGCACAAAAAGAAACTTTAAGGGAAGCAAAAAGCTGAAGGTTTACGGCGCAGGTAAAACGTCCGTTACTGTCAGCAAGCTGTCAGGCAAGAAGCGTTACCACGTTCGCATTCGCGCCGTAAAGAAAGCTAACGGAAAAGTAATTTGCGGCAAGTGGTCGTCAAAAAAATCCGTAAAAACTAAAAAGTAGTCAGCTCCAAACAGGCGAATTGTCTGGCTTCTGCCCGACAGGCTGTTTGTAAAGCATACAGGAAAATTAAGGAGAGAAATATGAAAAAAGTAAAAAGAACCCTCGCTATGCTTCTCTGTATAGCAACGATTATCTGCTCGATGCCGTTTACCGCATCGGCACAGACGGCTGAAAGCCTGAAGCTTTCGGTAACGGAAACAGGCTATAAAACCGTTAAGCTTACCGTTCCGGCTAATACGGAAAGCGAAGCGTATTCCGTTCAGCGCAGTGCGGACGGCGAAACCTGGCAGGATGTTACTGCGGGAAAAAACGGATATGACTTGATTCCGAAGGCGGCTAACTATTTCCGCCTGAAGGCAGTGAACAAACAGACCTCAGAGGAAGCCTTCTCCGCTTCAGTCAAGGTTTATCCCGACGCTTCTAAATTCATTAAGAAAAACAGCTTTATGATTTATCGCTACACGAACGATTATTCGGACCCGACCTGGGACTCCGTAAGCACAATATATTGGGATGTGTACGAAAATGATGAAACGAAGTATATTGACGGTTATCAGGTTTACCGTGGCGAGTTCGGCTCAGCCTTAAAGCCGTATGAGAAGATGGAGTCAACCCAGTGGTCAGGAACGAATTATTTTTATGACAGTCAGCCGGAAAACAGTCTTGCCGCTTATTACAGCTATAAAATCGTACCGTTTTATTATGATACTGAGGGTAAGCTCCACCTTTTCGACGGCTCAAGTAAAGTGCTTACGGTTAAGTTTACAAGCAGCAAAATTGCAAAGCTTACGAAAAAGAGAAGCTCCATTAAGGTGAAATTTCCTAAATTCCCTAAAAATGTAACAAAGATTTCCGTTACCTTGCGTGAAAGAGGCGCCGAGGTTGACATTGATGACGAAGATTTCCGCAAGATTACAAAGACGGTAACCATTAAGCCGGATAAGAAAACCTATACCTTCAAAAAGCTGGATTTGCCAAACAAGCGTTACAGCGTTACGGTTGTTCCGTATTTCGGTAAGCTGAAGGGAAAAGGATACAGATATGTGATTGATACAAGCTGGCACGGTCTTGAATTCGTTAAGCTGAAAAAGCACAGCACTATTCCGGTTATCAATGTGCGCGGTAAAAAAACGCGAAAGGAAAAGAGCCTGAAGCTTACCAAAAACGATAAGAAGCTGATTAAAAAGTTCTTCGGTCGCGAAGAATATAAGAGCATTACTGAAGCGCATGAAAGAGCGCGGGTGTTCTGTTCTTTCATTAATTCTGAGTGCGTTATCGACAAGAAGGGTAAGAACAAAAAGCTTAGCGACACCAAGGCAATCATTGTAAATAAATGTGCGAATAATCGCCAGGGAATCCGCGCTATTGCCAAAGCACTCTGCTATCTCGGCTACAATGTGCGCATTGTAAAGGGAAAAGCCGATTTTCGCCGTGGCAAAAAGAAAAATGTAAACCACGAATGGTTGGAAATCAACATTTTAGGCAAGTGGTACATTATTGATATTGACTTGGGTTGGTATTATTTCTATTATTGCGACGAGTATTCACTCAGAAACAATAATTCTTATGAGGAGGTCCATTACTATAAAAACGGCAAGCTTGCCAAATAAGAAAAAATAAATGATAAATCCGTCATTTTTATGGCGGATTTATTTTTTTTAAAAAATTTTATATTTTTTTTGGCATATTTCGGATTTCGTGACACTAATAAGTGAAGGGGTTAAAAACCCAAACAAAAATCTCGGAGGAAAAGACAATGATTACAAAGCTTTACAGAGAAAGAAAAGAAGAAAGAAGAGCAACAAGAAACAGAGTTAATAAGTTATTTATCTGCTACATCGTAGCAGCGTAAATATATAATAATTATTTTTTAAGGAGAGGTACTATGAAAACAAAAACAATGAAAACAACAAGCTTATTATTAGCGCTCATCATGCTGCTGAGCACCTTCGGCGGCCTGAACATAACCGCTTTTGCGGCAACATCTTATGATGACATTTTTGAAAGCAATCCGGTAAGCGCAACTTTAAGCGCCCCGACGGATAAACACGTTTATTCATATACGAATACAGTGAAAAACACAAGTAATCGCATTAAGCTTGTGGTAACGTCTTCAAAGCCTGTTATCATCAGTGACGGCAGCAATAAAACTTTCAAAACATTAAATAATAAATATGAAGGCTATTTTTGCCTTAATCCAAATGAAAATAAAAAGTTCACCATTCAGTGTGATACGGGTGCAAACGGAAATAACGCAAATATTAGTTACACAATAACCTTAACAAAGTCAATGCCGGTTGTAAAAATTGAAAAATCATTTGTTACTGCAACGAGTGCTATCCTGGTATTCCCTAAGAATTCTGACCCAGAATGGAGCAGGTATAAGGTGTTTTATTCAAAAAATGCCGATATGTCTTACAGTGATAGTTTTATAACGGGTTATGATTGTACGATTCCGATGAGACCCGGCGAAGATGTTTACGTTAACGCATGCGTTCACTATAGCGATGAAAACGGAGAATACGATTTTGTTAAGTGGAGCAAGCCTTTAAAGCTTAATGCTAAAAGCGCGGGAATAGCTCAGGAGGACGCTAATAAAGTTTGCATTGCCGAGTTTTCGGGAACATTTCTTGACCGCAATGAAAAAATAACTCTCAGTGCTCCGCTTTTAAATTATCATAAAGGTAAGGGTCAGTACCTTGTTGAGGTTAGCAAAACCTCAAAAAAGACAGCGCTGACATACCTTGCTACCAATAAAACTTATACATCAAGCGTAAATAAAACTTATCTTTGGTACATAAATTCATCAAAGCACGAATTAGTGTTTAGCTATGCTCCCGCATTAACCGCTTCGCAGAAATTTTCAAGCTTTAATTATAAAGTTAAGATTTATGACGTAACCCCAATGGCAAGGGAAACCTCGGTGAAAATTGTTAACAGCTCAAACTACTATTTAGTAAAGTGGAAGGCTCCTGTTAAAGCAAAGGGAACAAATTACTCGGGTTTCTTTGTTGAATATGCAACCAAAGAGGATTTCAGCGATAAGAAAGCTAAGAGATGCAGCAGAAGCAGCAGGTCAACAAAGCTCACAAAACTTGACCCGAGCAAGGATTATTTTATCCGCGTTGTAGCATATAAGAATTTTTCTGTTAACGGCGTTACAAAAGCAATCAGATATTATCCTGAATTTCCTCAGGTTCTGACCGCGAAAAAAACTCTTGTTAAAACTGAAATAACCTCAATAACAGCAACTAAAACATCAGCAAAGCTCCGTTGGAAAAAGGTTAAGAAAGTTAAAAAGTATCAGATTCGTTATGCAACAAATGAGGAAATGAACGATAGCACTACGGTTTCAGCAACCAACAGCTATAAAACGGTAAACAAACTCAAAAAGGGAACAACTTATTATTTCCAGGTAAGAGGTGTTATCACGAGAAACGGAAAGACCTATTATGCTGACTGGAGCGATGTCAAGACCGTTACAACCAAAAAATAAGGAGATATTATGAAATTTACAAAAAGACTGTGCTCGGCTTTGCTGTGCGTTATAACGCTGCTCAGCGCGTTTCCGCTTAATGCGTTTGCTTATGAGTTTCCTCAGCAGGCGCCGGAGCTGACCTATCATGATTCCGATTACAAGTGCGCTGAATTTGGAGGAACCTTAACAATAGAAGGTATTAACCCGGTTTATGATATTGAAAGAAGCACTGACGGCAAAACCTGGGGCAATATCACACACGAGGATATATACAATGATTACAATATTGAGCTGCTTAAGAAAGTTCCGGCAACCTATTTCCGCTTCAGGGTACTCTGGACAGACGAAAAAACAGGAAAGAAATTTTACTCGCTTTACTCAAACGTTGTTAAGGTTGAGCAGAATTTCAGGGAGCTGTTATATAGCAGCGACGTCGAAGAACCGTATGCAAGCAATGACAAGGTTGAGATTAAATGGAACGTTTCAAAGGATGTTAAGGACTGCATCGACGGCTTCCTTGTTTACAGAGCGCTCAACGGCGGTGACTATAAGGAAATCGGAACTGTCAGCGCGTCAAAGTTCGAGAAATTTGACAAGTATGACATTGAATATACCTTTAAGGAAAAGGCTCCGAATAAATACGCTTACATCGCAAAGTATAAAATTATTCCGTATTTCAATACTGCAAACGGAAAGTATTTTAAAGAATCAAGCAAAGTGGTTACCAGGGCAGAGAATGTAAACTATGATATGGTAACTGTCATTCCTAACAAGAATTCAGTTGTTATCAAGTTTAAAAAGCCCGATAAAAACACAAAGTTCATTATCTGGTATAACACTGAAGGCGATTACGACGGCTTTGACAAGAAAAGGGCTAAGAAAATTACCACCTCAAAAACAAAGGTTGTTCTTAAAAACATAAAATATGCAAAAACAAACTGCTATATCAGGATTGTTCCTGCCTGGGGCGATTTAAAGATTAAGGAGGCCATGTATTTAGAATCCTACAGAAGCGCTCCGGCTATAGCCAAGGCTAAGCGTAAGCACAGAAAAAAGGTTCCGGTTATTGACGTTAAAGGTAAAAAGACCCGTAAGAAAAAGAGCATAAAAATTTCTAAAAAGGACAAAAAGATAATTAAAAAATTCCTTAATAAAAAAAGCATCAAAAAGCAAAAAACAATGGAAGATAAGGTCTATAAGATTTTTGATGAGCTTCAGTACAAAACAAAGCTTGATAAGTCAGGCAAATCCGCAAAGCTTTCGGATATTCAGGCAGCTCTTGTTAAAAGGCGCGCAACAAAGAGCCAGGTTAACAGAGCGGCTGCAATCATCCTTTGCTACCTCGGCTATGAAGCAAGAATTGTAAAGGGCGAGGTTAAGGAGCAGCAGGATGTAGAGCCTTATAATGACTATATGATGAATCTTGACTGGATTGAGATTAAGATTAAAGGAAGATGGTACGTTTGCGATGTAAGATTTATGGGCGGAAAGCCTAATATTGTCGCTCTCAACTATCCCGAAACTGGCGCTTATTTTTACAAAAACGGCAAGCCCGCCGTTTACTGGTATTAAATGATAAATAAAATAACTTTGTAATGTACCTCTCGTGCTGCTCGCGGGCGAAAGCGCTGCGGGCGGCACATTTTATTATTTTTTTTTGGAATATTCAGAAAAAACACCACTTAATAGTGAAGGGCATTAGCCGTATCCGATTGAGCTCTTATTAAAATATAAACGAAAAGGATACTATTGAAAATGATAATCGGAAAAGCAGTGTTCAGGTATTATCCAAAGCCGGGTAAAGTGTATTGAAATACCAAAAACAGCAATTATTTTATCTGTCTGTCAGCAACTTATCAGATGAATTAAAACGGTCAACGGCAAGAGCGTTAATTCAAAATGGACAAAATGGAAAAAGTTAAAATTAAATAATGCAGGGCGCCGTCGGTGCCCTCTTTTTGTGTTGTATTTTATTCTGCTTTAATGTATAATAAGTAAAAATGTATTTTAGGTGATACTATGATTTATGACAGATGGATGTCTTGCATTAAGGACGATGTTAAGCTGACTGACCTTGTTATCCCTGGCGCTCACAACGCGGGCTCTTACGGTATGAAAATTATGGCGGAGTGCCAGAAGGACGGGCTTTTTACTCAGTTTAAATACGGTATGCGCCAGTTCTGCCTGCGCCTTAGCACAAACAGAAAGGGCGAAATCGTGCTTGCTCACGGAATCAGCAAGGGAGATTTATTTGAAAACGCGCTCAGAGACATAAAGCGCATTCTCAGATATAACGAAAGCGAGCTCCTGCTCCTTGATATAAGGGAGTATTACCCTCAGAAAATCGGCCCCGTAACGCTGACCTATAAGGCTGACATTGAAAAGGTCAATGCGCTTCTCAAAAAGCATATTGACCCTGAAAAATACGCCTACTGCGATTTTGAGCATATCAGCGAGGTAACCCTCGGTGATATCAGAAAAGCAGGGAAGAGGTATATTCTCATTAACGATAACGAGGATTATGAATTTTCTAAAAACTGCGACCAGATTCTTCCCTGGGAAAAGGACGTAAACGGCGCAAAGGCTGAAAAATTTACAGCCGAAACACTTCGCTTCTTTGACGATTATCAGACCGACGGCCTCTACTGGTTTCAGACTCAGCAGACCCCGAACCCCGGAACTGAAATAGGGCTTACTCCTCCCGTTAAGCTTGATGCCGAGGTGAGAAAATATTTCCTTAAGCTCATCAGAGGCATTGAGGAAAACGAGTTTTATCTCAAAAGCGCAAACATTATCGCAGGCGATTTTATGACCTATGATTATATGAAAAGCGAGGCTATCCTTCGCCTTAATCTGCTTAAGGGAAACGTTGCTCCCGAGCTTGAAAACGAATATGCGGAGGGGCTCAAATGGAACTGACTGTCCTCGGAAAATACGGACCGTATCCCGCTGAAAATGACGGCGCGTGCAGCGGTTATTTAGTTGAAAACAAAGGCTCTTTGCTCGTTCTTGATATGGGCAGCGGCTCGCTCGGCAAGCTTATAAGCAGGGTCGACATAAGAGACGTAACCGATATTTTTATCTCCCATCATCATTATGACCATACGAGCGACCTCCTGCCGCTTCGCTATATGCTTGAGGTTAGCGGAAACGTTGTGAATATCTACACAAAGCATTCCGACTCCGTATGGTATAAAATTCTTTTTACTCACCCGAATTTTAACGTTATCAACGTTGATGAGGGCAGCGCTGTTAAGGTTGGCTCAATGGAGCTCAGCTTCGTTAAGGCAAATCATATCGACTCCTCGCTCGCAGTAATCATCAAGGGTGAAAAAACGCTATGCTACACAGGCGATACAGATTATTTTGAAGGCATTTCGGCGTGCTTTGAAAGAAGCGATTATGTCCTTGCGGATTGCTGTAAGCCTTCGGGAGATAAAGCAAAGCATATGACCGTTGACGACGCAAAGCGCCTTGCTGAAAAATATCCCGATAAAACGATTATCGCCACTCATCAGCCTCCCGAATTCAATCCTGTAAACGAATTCGCTTCTTTTGGTAATATTATCATTGCAAAGCAGAATAAAACATATAGGTTATAAAAGTTGAACTGAGTCCGAAATGACGGTATAGCACGGCTATGCCGTTTTTTTGCTTTTCAACCCTTGTTTTATCTTAATGTTTAATGAAAAGCTCTTGACAAATTTAAGTATATAATGTATGATTAGTTATACAAATCATACTTAAAGGAGCTTTTAATATGCCAAAGCCAAAGGGAAAATACGCGTGGACCGCCACAGTTGGCGAGAAGGGACAAATCGTTATACCAAAACAGGCTCGGGAGCTGTTTGATATCAAGCCGGGCGATACTTTAGTTCTGTTAGGCGACGAGAAGCGGGGAATTGCAATTCCTCCGAAAAAAATGTTTTCGCAGTTTGCAGCAGCAATATTCGAGACTGCTGAGGAGGATGATGAAAGATGACTCTTTGCAGGGTTAAGAACTTAAGTAAATCGTACCCTTCTTTTTTGCTGTCAGACGTTTCTTTTGAATTAAATGCGGGAAAAATTACAGGCTTCATCGGCAGAAACGGGGCAGGTAAAACAACAACAATAAAATCCATGTTAGGGCTTGTTCACCCTGATTGCGGCGAAATCAGTTATTTTGATTTGCCCTTTTCAGAAAACGAAAGAGATATCAAGCAGAGAATCGGTTATTCCACGGGCGCAGTCAATTATTATCCGAAAAAGACCATTAAAAAAATTGTTGCCGTAACAAAAACCTTCTACCAAAACTGGAACGAAGACGCGTACAGAGAGTATCTTGAACTGTTTTCGCTTGATGAAAATAAAACTCCCAGCGAGCTTTCGGAGGGAATGAAAATTAAATTCAATCTTCTTCTTGCTCTTTCACATCGGGCGGAAATTCTGATTTTAGACGAGCCTACAAGCGGCCTCGACCCGTTTTCAAGAGACGAGCTTCTTGATTTGTTTATCGAGCTGAAAAACAGAGGCGTTGCAGTATTGTTTTCAACGCATATTACGTCCGATATAGAAAAATGTGCGGATGATATAATGTACATCAGAAACGGAAAGCTTGTTATCTCCTGTGCTAAGGATGAGTTTTGCGAACAGCACTGCAAAGACGGGGAAACTCTGGAAGAAGCTATATTACGTATGG
>CAMOWP010000025.1 GCA_946628455.1 uncultured Clostridia bacterium
TTGGCTATATGGTATTTAAAACGCTCGGCAGAACGTGCGAGGAAAGCGTTAAGATTTTTGAAAAGGAATTCGGCAGCAAATTCAATAACGACGAATTTCAGAAGCATTACAAGGCATATCTTGACGAATACTATAAGCGCAATCCCGTTCCTGTTAAGGACGGCGTTTTTGAAATTCTCAGCTACCTTAAAGATAACGGATATAAAACCGCTGTTGCCTCATCGTCAAGCGAGGCTTCCGTTCTTCATCACCTGAGAAGCGCAGGAGTTGAGCAGTATTTTGATAAAATCATATGCGGAGATATGGTTGAAAAATCAAAGCCTGAGCCTGATATTTACTTAACGGCAGCAAGAGAGCTTGGCGAGGCGCCTGAGGTTTGCTTTGCCGTTGAGGATTCCGAAAGCGGGCTTAACTCCGCTCACCGCGCTGATATGACTGTTGTTTACGTTCCCGACTTATACATTGCGGACGAAAACACTGAAAAAATAATTGACCTTAAATTCAATTCTCTTAATGAATTCAAAAGCTATCTGGAGGAAATAAAATGAAAAAGCTTTTAGCCCTTGCGCTTTCTGCGGCGATTATTGTTTCGCTTTTTGCGGCTTGCTCAAAGCCGCAGGAGGAGGAAACAACAACTAAGGCGCCTGAAACGACAGCCACGGCAACGCAGACCACCGCTCAGCCGACAACTGCCCAGACAACAACCGAGGCAGAAACGAAGAAAAAAGAAAAGCCCTTTGACAAATGGAATATCAGGGACCTTGCGAATTATTTTAAAAGTGAGAACATTTTCACCGAGGAGGACTGGCTCGGCGTTTACGATTACTTTGAGGAGCTGCCCGACGGAGTAAGCGGAGAGATTGAATATAACAACCACGAAAACGACAAGGTTAACGTTCTCATCTTCTTTCTTGACGAAAACTCAGATAATGAAAAGACTAAGGAAATTTACGAAAAAACCAAAACCGATAAATACTTTGAATGGGAGAACGGAGGCAGACAGCAGCCGTTTAACGCTTTAGTAGGACGGTTTGCGATTTTCTACTCCGCAAGCGTTGATGAAAACTTTGTGAAGAAATTTGAAAAGGCGCTTGACAAGCTTATCAAGAAAGAAAAGCTCACTCCCGAATTTTACGAAAAGAATCTCGACCTTTCAAAATACAAGGCAGACGATGACGTTATTATAATCGAAGCAGACGATTAAAAAAGTGACCGAGTAATCGGTCACATTTTTTATGCCTTATAAATATTTCCTTCGTACGGTCTGAGGAGGTTTGATTTATCGTCTCTCGTTGAAAGAATAAGCTCCATTTTGCTGACGTCAATAGGATGCTCGGCTTTCTTTTTACCTAAATTCAGTTCGATGAAATACAGCTCGTTGTTATACTCTCTGTAATAGCAATAGAGCGGCTCGGGAATTCCCTCAGCCTTTCTGAATTCGCCGTAAACAAGAGCCTTTGTATCCTTTCTCAGCTTAATGGCTTTCTTAACAAAATTGAGAACGGAATCGGGCCTTGCAGCCTCGTCCTCAGCGTTGTATCTAACGTAGTCAGAGGTTACCTTTATCCACGGCTTGCCCGTTGTAAAGCCAGCGTTTTCAGCGTCCTTCCACTGAACGGGAGTACGCCCGTTATCGCGCGTTCCTCTCTTGATTCTCGGGAATACCTTTTCAGGCGATTTACCTTTATTTACAGCCTTTTCGTACTTGCCTACTGCTTCCCTGTCATTAATATCCTCGATGCTTTCAAAGTCGCCGTTGCCCATTGCGAGCTCCTGACCCTGATAGATATAAGGAGTACCCCTGAGAGTCATCTCAATAAGCACGGCTGCCTTAGCAATATCTTCCCTGAATGCGCCTGTTTTATCGACCTTGGATACGAGGCGCGGGTTATCGTGGTTTTCAAAGAAAACTGCAGGCCAGCAATGGTTGGTATAGCTTGTCTGGAAGCGCTCAAATTCCTGCATTACTTTATACAGACTGTATTCATAATCGTCATAGCTTGTATGTCCCTGATTAATCAGGAAATCGAAATTGAAAACTGTGTCAAGCTCGCCGCGGTAATCGGCGGTAAGCATTTTATCCATTTCAATGCCTGCGCCGCCGCATTCGCCTACTGTATAAACGTCATAATTGCCGAAGGACTTTTCACGCATTTCGTGAAGATATTCGTGAAGGCGCGGACCGTAGAAATAATACTCGGCGCCCTTGTAGCCCGTAAGCAGACCGAGGAAGGAGTTTGCATCAGGCAAACCTGGGGTCTTAGATATAAAGTTGATAACGTCCATTCTGAAACCGTCTATACCCTTATCAAGCCACCAGTTCATCATTTCGTAAACGGACTCTCTTACCTTTTCATTTTCCCAGTTTAAGTCCATCTGCTTTTTTGAGAAAAGGTGAAGCGCCCACTGATTTACGCTTTCATAGTAGTTCCACGCGGGACCTTCAAACAGGCTTATCCAGTTATTGGGAGGTGTTACGCCGTTATCAGTTGCGTCGCGCCAGAGGTAGTAATCGTGATACGGATTATCCTTTGACTTAACAGACTCCTTAAACCATTCGTGCTCGTCGCTTGTGTGGTTAACGACAAGGTCGATTATGAGCTTCATACCTCTTTTATGAATCTCGTCAAGCAGCCTGTCAAAATCCTCCATAGTTCCGAATTCTTCCATAATGGCTTTATAATCGCGGATATCATAGCCGTTATCATCGTTTGGAGAATCGTAAAACGGAGAGCACCAGATTGCAGTTACTCCGAGCTCCTCGAGATAATCGAGCTTTTCGTAAATTCCGTTGAGGTCGCCGATGCCGTCGCCGTTTGAATCATAAAACGAGCGCGGATAAATCTGATAGATAATCGCTTCCTTCCACCATTTTTCTTCAAGTGTTCCCTCGTCCGTTATAACCTCGTCCTTTTCGAGATTAAACATATCGCAGATTGTCTGGACGGTTTTTGAATCAAGCAGACCTGCGGTAAGTGCAGTAAGCGATTTCATTTTGAGCTTTCCGACTGCGGTTTTGTTTGGCAAATCAGTCGGCAGCCTGAAAGCCATAAAGAGCTTTTCAAGCATATCCTTTGCCATCGGGTTTTTCATACAGTCAATAAGCCGTGTATCGGGAGTAATTTTTTCCATAAGCTCACCTCGTATTTTATAGTTCAGTTTAATTATATCACACCGCGGTTAAAAATCAAATTGTTTATTGTACATTTTCAACAAAATTTCAGCCGAATTCTACAAAAATTGATATAAGTAAATAAATTATAAATTATTCTTTATTTTTGAAATAAAGTATGTTAATATATTAACGGTCTAAAATATACTATGACTAATTAATTAGAAAAATGGAAAAGGAGTGTACTTATGCAAAAGAAAATTAGCAATCATCCGTTTAAGGGTACACCTGAACAGGAAGCAAAGCTCAAGGCTTTTATTGAAGAAAATAAGAGCGACAAGAGCAGGCTTATGGCAGTAATGCAGGAGGCTCAGGAAATTTACGGTTACCTTCCGCTTGAGGTTCAGGAAATGATAGCTGACGGAATGGGAGTTCCGCTTGAAAAGGTATTCGGCGTTGCAACCTTCTATGCCCAGTTTTCACTTTCTCCTAAGGGAGAATATAACATTTCTGTTTGTCTCGGAACAGCTTGCTACGTTAAGGGTGCTCAGAAGCTTATCGATATGCTTTCGGAGCAGCTTGAAATCGGCGTTGACGAGTGTACTGCTGACGGAAAATTCTCACTTGAGGCATGCCGCTGCATTGGCGCTTGCGGACTCGGCCCCGTTCTTACGGTTAACGATGAGGTATACGGCAAGCTTACTGACAGCGATATTCCCGACATTATAGCTAAATATCACGCTTAATTCTACAGCCGACAGAATCACGAGGTTGACTTATAATGAAAATTGACGATATAAAAAATCTTCTTGACGCCGAGGTTCTTTGCTGCGAGGAAAACCTCGACAGAAGTGTTTTTTCAGCGTGCGGCTGCGACTTAATGAGCGATGTTCTCGCCTACGTTAAGGACCAGGCTGTGCTTCTTACAGGGCTTGTAAATCCGCAGGTTGTAAGAACGGCTGAAATGATGGATATGGTTTGTATAGTATTTGTTCGTTCCAAAACTCCTACGGAGGCTATGCTTGCCCTCGCTGAGGAAAGCGGCATAGTAGTTATGAAAACGGAGAAGCGCCTTTATGAAGCCTGCGGTCTGCTTTATTCCAACGGTTTAATTGGCAACGTGACGAAAAAGTGAGCGAACCCTTAGTTTTTCATTTTGACATTGACGGCAACGATTTTTCTGCCGCAGGTCAGGCTTCTGTACAAATCAAAAAAAATCTCAGACAGTTAGGGCTTTCTCCTGAAATCATCAGGCGAGTTTCAATCGCTATGTATGAGGGGGAAATCAATATGGTTATTCACGCCCGCGGAGGCACTGCCGACGTTAAGGTTTACGAAAGCTATATTGAAATTATTCTCGCAGATAACGGCCCCGGAATCAAGGATATCAATCAGGCTATGCAGGAGGGCTTTTCAACCGCCTCGGATACAACGCGCTCGCTCGGCTTCGGCGCAGGAATGGGCCTGCCGAATATGAAGCGATATACCGATACAATGAAAATTGACTCAACTGTCGGCGTTGGTACAACAGTTACCATGACGATTGATATTCAGTAAAGATGTGATTAAATTATGGATAATTATCAGCATTCTGTTTTACTTGACAGCGCGAAATGCACAGGCTGTACAACCTGCCTTAAGCACTGCCCGACAGAAGCAATCAGAATCAAGGACGGCCACGCGGTTATCAACGACAAAAGATGCATTGACTGCGGCGAGTGCATAAGAAACTGCCCGCACCAGGCGAAGAAGGCTGTTTGCTCCGCGCTTGAAAGCATGGTCCGTTTCAAGTATAAAATTGCTCTTCCCGCCCCTACTCTTTACGGTCAGTTTGATAATCTTGACGATATTGACTACGTTCTTGACGGGCTGCTAAAAATCGGGTTTGACGACGTTTTTGAGGTTTCAAAGGCTGCCGAGCTTGTTTCGGCTTACACAAGGCTTTACCTTAAAACAGACGGAATCAAAAAGCCGATTATCTCATCGGCATGCCCTGTTATAGTAAGACTTATAGCGCTCCGCTTCCCTTCGCTTTCAAGCAACATACTGCATATGCTTCCGCCTATGGAGGTTGCGGCTCAGCTTGCAAGAGAAAAGGCTGAAAAGGAGCACCCCGAACTAAATAAAGAGGATATCGGAATTTGCTTTATTTCTCCGTGTCCTGCAAAGGTCAGCTACGTAAAAAACGGTTTTGCAGATTATAAGAGCAGCGTTGACGAGGTTGTTTCAATAAGCGACGTTTATTTCAAGCTTATCAATGAAATGTCTCACGGAAGCGATATTAAAAATCTCTGCGAATCGGGAATTATCGGAATAGGCTGGGCAACCTCAGGCGGCGAGGCTACTGCTATTTTCAACGAAAAGTATCTCGCGGCGGACGGAATTGAAAACGTCATCAGAGTTCTTGACCAGGTTGAAAACGGCAACATTCCCTCGCTTGAATTTATTGAGCTCAATGCCTGCCCCGGCGGCTGCGTAGGCGGCGTTATGACTATGCAGAACCCGTTTATCGCGAAGGCAAGGCTGCAGACTCTAAGACACGGGCTTCCCGTTTCGAGAAACAGCGTTGATTCGGCTGACTACATACCCTTTAATTATCTGTTTAACGAGCTGCCTCAGTACGCGCCTATTACAAGGCTCAGCGACAGCATTGCCGAGTCAATGCGTATGATGGCTGACATTCAGAAATTGAAGGAATTTCTTCCGAACATTGACTGCGGCGCCTGCGGTGCGCCTAACTGCAGAGCCTTTGCAGAGGACGTTATCAAGGGCAAGGCAAGAGCTGCCGCGTGCCCAATCGGAATAAGAAGCATAAATGACAAGGAGGATGACGAGGATGACAGTTAAAGAACTTTGCTCCTCCTGCGGCTTTGAGGAAATCTGTATGCCCGAGCCTGAAAGAGAGGTTAGCGGCGCTTATATTGGCGACCTGCTTAGCTGGGTTATGGGGCGCGCAGGCTTTGACCAGGCGTGGATAACGATTATGAGCAACATCAACGTTATCGCTGTTGCCTCACTTTCGGACGTTGCGTGCGTAATTCTCGCCGAGGGCGTTACGCTTGAGGAGGAGATTAAAGCAACGGCGCTTCAGAAGGGCATAAACGTTCTGAAATCATCAAAGCCGACTTATGAAACGGCGCAGCTGCTATTCGGTAAGGTTTAATGAACAGATATTATTACGATTTTCATATTCATTCGTGCCTTTCCCCTTGTGCTGACAACGATAACACTCCTAACAACATAGCGGGAATGGCTACGCTTTGCGGGCTGAATATGATAGCGCTCACCGACCATAACACCTGCAAAAACTGCCCCGCCATTTTTGAGGCGTGCAAAAGATACGGAATAATTCCGATTGCGGGTATGGAGCTGACCACCGCAGAGGACATCCACGTAATCTGTCTGTTTGAAAAACTTGATAACGCTATGGCGTTTGACGAGGCTATTCAGGAGCACAGGATGCTCATTGAAAACAGAACGGATATCTTCGGTGACCAGCTGATTCTTGACGGCGAGGATAACCTGCTTGGCGTTGAAAAGTGTTTTCTGTCAAACGCGACGGACATCTCAGTTGAAGAGGTGCCCGAGCTTGTTAAGAGCTACGGCGGCATTTGCTACCCGGCGCATATTGACAGGCAGTCAAACGGAATAATTTCCGTTTTGGGTACTTTCCCCGAAACGCCCGAGTTCAACATAATTGAAATCAACCGCCCTGAAAAGGTTGAGGAGTATGTTGAAAAATATTCGCTTCAGGGCAAGAAGGTTATAATCAGCTCGGACGCGCACTATCTCACCGATATGAGAGACAAGGCGAATTACATTGAGCTTGACGATGAGCCGTACAGCAGCGAGTTTGTAAGACACAATTTATTTGAATATTTTAAAAGCATATGAAAGAGCTATCACTTAATATACTTGACGTTGCCGAAAACTCCGTTAAAGCAGGCGCGTCGCTCACGCAGATTATCCTTGAAGAAAAAGGAAACGAGCTGACGCTGAGCATAATCGACGACGGCTGCGGAATGGACGAGAAAACAGTTAAATCGGTTACCGACCCGTTTTACACAACGAGAACTACAAGAAGCGTAGGGCTCGGAATTCCGCTTTTAAAGCTCGCGGCAGAGCAGACGGGCGGAAGGCTCGAAATAGAGTCTAAAACCGAAGCCGCCTCCCCTGCCGACCACGGAACGACGGTTAAGGCAACGTTTGATAAAAGCCATATTGATTTTACTCCCCTCGGAGACGTTACCTCAAGCATTGTAACGCTCATTCAGGGGCACCCTGATACAGACTTTCTTTTCATCCACAGGATAGAAGAAGGCGAGGTTTCGCTTGATACAAGAGAGATAAGGGCTGTTCTTGACGGCGTTCCGCTTGACACCTATGATGTTATAAAGTGGATTGAGGGAAGCATTAAAGAGCAATATGACGAAATATAATTCGGAATTAACCGGTGACTAATTACCGGTGACCGATGACTAAACACAGTAAATCATCCCTTTGGGATTATTGAAATATTAAATTTCTAACGGAACAGGAAGGAAAAAATTATGAAATCACTTGCAGAACTTCAGGCAATCAGGGATAAAATGAAGGACAAGGTTGTTCTTCGCGAAGGCTCAGGCGATATCAGAGTAGTTGTCGGCATGGCAACATGCGGTATTGCTGCAGGCGCACGCCCTGTGCTGAACACATTGGTTGAAGAGGTTAACAAGGCTGGTCTTGACAGCAAGGTTACCGTTTCTCAGACAGGCTGTATAGGAATCTGCCAGTTTGAGCCTGTAGTAGAGGTTTTCGAAGCAGGAAAGGAAAAGGTTACCTACGTTAAGATGAACGCCGAAAAGGCGAAAGAGGTTGTTGAAAAGCACCTCAAGGGCGGTAACATTATCGCTGAGTACACACTTAAGGATGAGAATTTATAATTTGGAGGTTAGGATATGATTCGTTCACAGGTTCTTATCTGCGGCGGTACAGGCTGCACCTCATCGGGAAGCAAAAAAATCCAGGAAGCGTTTGCTGAAAACATCAAAACCTTTGACCTTGAGGAAGAGGTTAAGATCGTTCAGACAGGCTGCTTCGGCCTTTGCGCTCTCGGTCCGGTTGTAATCGTTTACCCCGACGGAACTTTTTATTCACAGGTTAAGCCCGAGGATGTTCCCGAGATAGTTGAAGAGCATCTTCTCAAAGGAAGAGTTGTTGAACGCCTTGTTTACAATGACTCCTCAGCTCCCGTTGAGGATATCACAGGCGCTAACAACGTTTCGCTTAACGACACTGATTTCTACAAATCACAGCACCGTGTTGCTCTTCGTAACTGCGGCGTTATTGACCCCGAAAACATTGATGAATACATTGCTGTTGACGGTTACGCTGCTCTCGGTAAGGTACTCACGGAAATGAAGCCCGAGGATGTTATTGAAGAGATAAAGAAATCCGGCCTCAGAGGCCGCGGCGGCGGCGGATTCCCGACAGGCTTCAAATGGTCTCTTTGCGCTCCTAACAAGGCTGACCAGAAATACGTTGTTTGTAACGCCGACGAGGGCGACCCGGGCGCGTTTATGGACCGTTCGGTTCTCGAGGGCGACCCGCACTGTATTATCGAGGCTATGGCTATCTGCGGTTACGCAATCGGCGCAACAAAGGGCTTCGTTTACGTTCGTGCTGAGTATCCTATCGCTGTTGCAAGGCTTCAGCTTGCTATCAATCAGGCAAGAGAATACGGCCTTTTAGGAAAGGATATTTTTGGCTCAGGCTTTGATTTTGACCTTAACATCCGTCTTGGCGCAGGCGCATTCGTTTGCGGCGAGGAGACAGCGCTTATGCACTCAATCGAGGGTAACAGAGGCGAGCCTAAGCCGCGTCCGCCATTCCCAGCTGTTAAGGGTCTTTTCGGCAAGCCGACAGTTGAGAACAACGTTGAGACCTTTGCAAACGTTCCTCAGATTATACTCAAGGGAGCTGACTGGTTTGCAAGCATGGGTACCGAGAGGTCAAAGGGTACAAAGGTATTCGCTCTCGGCGGTAAAATCAAGCACACCGGTCTTGTTGAGGTTCCGATGGGAACAACGCTTCGCGAAATCATATACGATATCGGCGGCGGTATCCCGAACGGAAAGCAGTTCAAGGCAGCTCAGACAGGCGGCCCTTCAGGCGGATGTATTCCCGCTTCGCTTATTGACACTGAAATTGACTACGATAACCTTACTGCAATCGGCTGTATGATGGGCTCCGGCGGACTTATCGTTATGGACGAGGACACCTGTATGGTTGATATCGCTAAGTTCTTCCTTGAATTCACAGTTGATGAATCCTGCGGTAAGTGTACACCTTGCCGCGTCGGTACAAAGAGACTCCACGAAATTCTTGAAAAGATTACTAACGGCAACGGCACTATGGAGGACCTTGACAGACTTGAGCAGCTTTGCTACTACATCAAGGCTAACTCTGCCTGCGGCTTAGGTCAGACTGCTCCTAACCCTGTTCTTGCTACTCTCAAGTTCTTCAGACACGAGTATGAAGCTCACGTTAAGGAAAAGAAATGCCCTGCAGGAGTTTGTAAGAGCCTTCTCACTTACGTTATTGATAAGGACAAGTGCGTTGGCTGCGGCAAGTGCGCAAGAAACTGCCCTGTTGACACAATTGAAAAGACAGTTTACGTTGCACCCGGCCACAAGCTTCCTTCATACAGAATCGACCCGTCAAAGTGCGTTAAGTGCGGCGCTTGTATGAATAACTGTAAGTTCAAGGCAATCAGCAAGAAATAAGAAAGGAGTCTAAGAACATGGAAAATATGGTTAACTTAAAAATTAACGGCATAGATGTCTGCGTTCCTCAGGGCTCTACTATCTTAGAGGCTGCGCGCAAGACGGGAATTGAAATTCCTACTCTGTGCTTTATGAAAGATAAAAACGAAATCGGCGCCTGCCGTATCTGCATCGTTGAGGCTAACGAGGGCAGAGGCTTCCGCCAGGTTACCTCCTGCGTTTACCCTGTTTCAGAGGGTATGGAGGTAAGAACAAATTCCGAAACAATTCAGAAGGCAAGAAAGACTACCCTTGAGCTGATTCTTTCAGTTCATGACAAGAGCTGTCTCTCCTGCAAGCGCTCAACAAACTGCGAGCTCCAGAAACTCTGCCGCGATTACGGCGTTGACCAGACAAGCTTTGCAGGCGAAAAGCCGAAATATGAGCTTGACCTCAGCACGCCTCACCTCGTTCGCGATAACAACAAGTGTATCCTCTGCCGCCGCTGCGTTGCAGCCTGCAAGGAGCAGTTCGTTGCAGTTATCGGCCCTAACGACAGAGGCTTTGACACATCAATCGGCCAGGCATATAACAAGTCTCTTAACGACACGCCCTGTATCTCCTGCGGACAGTGTACTGCTGTTTGCCCGACAGGCGCTCTCACAGAGAGAGACGACACAGACAAGGTTTGGGACGCTATTGCCGACCCTGAAAAGTTCGTTGTTGTTCAGACAGCGCCTTCAATCAGAGCTACTATCGGCGAGTGCTTCGGTATGCCTATCGGAACAAACGTTGAGGGCAAGATGGTTGCAGGCCTCAGGCGCCTCGGCTTTGACAAGGTATTTGACACAGACTTCGGCGCTGACCTCACAATCGTTGAGGAAGCTAACGAGCTTGTTGACAGAATCAAGAACAAGGGTACTCTTCCGATGATTACCTCATGCTCACCGGGCTGGGTTAAGTTCTGTGAATTTTATTATCCCGACCTCCTTGCTCATCTTTCAAGCTGTAAGTCACCTCAGCAGATGGCAGGCGCAGTAATCAAGACTTACTACGCAGAGAAGAAGGGCATTGACCCGAAGGACATCTTCGTTGTTTCCGTTATGCCTTGCACAGCTAAGAAATTTGAGATTACGCGCGACGACCAGAACGCTTCAGGCTATCCTGACGTTGACGTTGCTCTCACAACAAGAGAGGCTGCAAGAATGTTCGAGCGCCTCGGAATCAACTTTGCACTGCTTCCCGACGAGGAATTTGATTCTCCTCTCAGCGACGATACGGGCGCAGCAGTTATCTTCGGCGCAACAGGCGGCGTTATGGAGGCTGCAGTTCGTACAGCTAACGCTTGGCTCAACGGCGCAACAGAGGCTATTGACCTTCAGGCTGTAAGAGGAACTGATTCAATTAAAGAGGCAACAGTTGACCTTGCAGGAACAGAAATCAAGCTCTGTGTTGCTTCAGGCGCAGCAGCAGCTAAGCAGGTTATGGATAAGCTCGCTGCAGGCAATCCTGAGGGATGGACCTTCATTGAGATTATGGGATGCCCCGGCGGCTGCGTAAACGGCGGCGGACAGCCCATTCAGCCGCAGTATATCCGCGACACTGTTGACCTTAAGGCTGTAAGAGCTAAGGCTCTTTATGATCAGGATAAGGAGATGCCGCTCAGAATGAGCCACGAATCCCCTGTTATCAAGACGCTCTACAAGGATTGGTACACAGACGGCTTCGGCGGCCACAAAGCACATCACGACCTTCACACTTCCTATATTCCGAGAAAGAAATTCAGATAAACTAAAAATTGCAGGGCAGCATTTGCTGCCCTGCTTAAAACATTAAACAGGAGATGTTTACAAATGGATATTTATGAGGCAGTAAAAGCTCGCCGTTCAGTAAGGCAGTACCTTGACAAGCCGCTTGAGGAAAGTGTAAAAAGCGAGCTTCAGGATTTGATTGCCGAAACAAATAAGGAAAGCGGGCTTCACTTTCAGCTTGTCTGCGACGAGCCTAAGGCTTTTCAGTCAAGAATGGCAAAGTACGGCCACTTTGAAAACGTTACAAACTACATTGCGCTTGTTGGCAAGAAGCAGCCGAGGCTTGACGAAAAGTGCGGCTACTACGGACAGAAGATTGTTATTGCGGCTCAGATGATGGGGCTCAACACCTGCTGGGTTGCTTCAACCTACAAAAAGATTTCAGACGCATTTACGGTTGAGAAGGACGAGAAGCTCACTGTTGTTATTGCTATCGGCTACGGCGCAGACAGCAAGGAGGAGAGAAAGAGAAAATCCAAATCCCCAGAGGACGTTTGCTACGATATTCAGTCGGCTCCGCTGTGGTTCAAGAGAGGCGTTGAGTTCGCGCTCCTTGCTCCCACTGCTGTAAATCAGCAAAAATTCACCCTCAACCTTGACGGCATAAGCAACAAGGTTAAGGCAAAAACCGCAGGCTTCGGCCCTGAAATCAAGGTTGACCTCGGCATAGTAAAGTACAATTTCGAAATCGGCGCAGGCAAGGAAAACTTTGAATGGGCTGATAAGAACACATACGAAATCAGAATTACAGACTAAAAAAAGCGGCTCAGCCGCTTTTTTATTATATGTATTTATATTTTTTTCTCAGGGCGGCAAGGAAGCCGAAGGCCACGGCAAAGGATAAAACCTCGCCAACCGTTCTTGAAAGCCAGATTGAATCAATTCCGAAAATAACAGGAAGCAGCAGCACGGCGATAATCTGAAAAACAAAGGTTCTCATAACCGATATAACCGCCGAGGCGCCGCCGTTGTTGAGCGCAGTGAAATAAGCAGAAGCGAAGATATTGAAGCCCGCGAGCAGATAAGACGTTGCAAAGAGCGCAAACGCACGCTTTGTAAGCTCGCAGAGACCCTCGTCATAGCCTGTAAATATTTTTGCAACAGTTCCCGCAAGAAGCAGTGAAACGCCGAGCATCGCAACTCCTGAGACGATATAAAAGTAAACGGATTTTTTGAAAATGTTTTTCTGCTCATTATAATTCTCAGCGCCGTAATTGAAGCCGACTATAGGCGCAACGCCGACTGAATAGCCGATTCCGATTGAAAGGAACATAAAGTTAACGTACATTATAACGCCGAAGGCGGCGATTCCGTCCTGCCCGAAATATTTTATAAGCTGATAGTTATAAACCATATTGACAAGCGACATTGAGATATTGCTGAAAAATTCAGACGCGCCGTTTGTGCTGCTTTTAATCAGCGCTCTGCCGTCGAAATCCGCCCTGCCGAGCCTCAGGGTGCTTTTATTTTTTGAGAAGAAATAAAAGAGAGGAACGCCGCCGCCGATAAATTCGCTTATAGCCGTTGCCGCCGCAGCTCCTGCCGTGCCGTAATGCAGAAGCCCTACGAGAATAAAATCAAGAAGCATATTAGTAACGCCTGCCGCAACGGTTACATACAGCCCGAGATTCGGCTTTTCAGCAGTTACAAAGAAGCTCTGAAAGACGTTTTGAAGCATAAAAAAAGGCATTGAGATAAAGGATATTCTTCCGTACAAAACGCAGAAGGAGAGCATTTCTCCGTCCGCTCCGAGGCTCAGCGCAACGCGTTTAAGCGCAAGCTCTGCAATTATGCTTAAAGCAACGCCTACTCCGAACGTGAAATAAACGATAAGTGAAAAGAGGCTGTTCGCTTTTTTCTTATCCCCTTCCCCTAAGGTTTTTGAAACGAGCGCGCTGCCGCCCGTGCCGAACATAAAGCCGACTGCGGCAACCATCATAACAAACGGGAGTATTAAATTAATTGCGGCAAACTGCGTTTTGCCCGCGTAGTTTGAAACAAAGTAGCCGTCAACAACGCCGTAAATTGAGGTGAAAACCATCATTACTATTGACGGAAAGGTAAATCTTAATAACTTTTTATAAGTAAAATGTTCGGATAAACTGATGTTCATTATTCCTGTGCTGAAACCTCTTGAGACTTTTTAACGTTAATAATCAGATAGATAAAAATTGAATAGATGTAAACTGCAGACAGCGCGATGCTGACATACGAATTCTTATAAAACGCCGCCATAAGCCCTGCAAAAACAAGCGAAGCCGCGATAATTACGATATAGAATTTCAGGTGCGCCCTGCAGCGCATTTTAGCCCAGGGCTCCGTTGCAAAAAGAAAGATGAAATACGCAACGAAGGAGGCGACGATAAAGATGTTTTTCGGGATAGCCGAAACCTCCTCCATCCTCATAAATTTAAGCGCTGCGGTTATGAAATTAAGCGAGGTTATCAAAAAGACGTGGAGGAGCATATACGCCATACCCGTAGTCGGCTGCTCACGGTCGATAACGTTATCGTAAATATAGCCGTAGCTGAGGAAAAGCCCCGCAACGATAAGAAAGCCCATAAGCGAAAAATAAAGCGTGTTGAGGCTGAAGCCGCCTTCAAAATATCCCGCAATGGCGATTATCATTTCGCCGAAGGTGAACACTACAAAGAGCATTATTCTTTCCGTTAAATGCGCAAAATCCGAAGCGACAAGGCTGTTTGACTTTTTGCTGAGAGCCGACATTATCATTCCGACTGCCATTGCAACGGGAGTAAACGGTATGTTCGTAATATGATAAAGCGGGAAGGAAACAAGAATAATCGCAAGCTGAACGGCAATTACAATTATGTTGTTCTTTATGCTTGCACAGACCCAGGGCGCCTCCCTGCTCACTCTTTTATAAACGACTGTAAAATTAATCAGGAAATTGAGAAGAATAAGCGCCCATGCAATATTATACTGCCAGAAGAAGCCTTGCCAGTCAGAGCGCATACCCTCCGCCATATAGTAAAGCAAGTACATATTTACGAAAATCATCAGCTTATCCTGAATGCTGTTTGAGCCGTACTTGTTAATATAGATAACCGTTGTATACCACACCTGGAGAATAATAAGCGCAGAAAGAATATAAGTAAGCATTGCGCTTGGCGCGATAAAACCGTTTCGGAAGGTATGAAGAATACTGTTGTTGCGTCCGATAATATAAACAAAAATAAGGTCATATATCAGCTCGATATATTCAACCTTCTTTTCTCCGTCCTTTTTAAGAAAATCAAGCATATAATCACCTAAATTATTATTTTAAGTATTATAACATAAATAACTGTTGCAAACAATATAAAAAAATGTTATAATACGAACACTAACAGAAAGATGAGTCTGACTGAAAGTAACTTATATTGCTTTTTGGGATTACTGCATCTTTCGGTGCGGTAATTTTTATTTTTAAAGGAGAAAAATATGGAAACAAGAGTTGCGGTTATAGGAATTATTGTTGAAAATACAGACAGCGTTGAAGCGCTGAATTCAATTCTTTCGGAATACGGCGATTTTATTATCGGCAGAATGGGCATTCCCTACAAGGAAAAGAACGTAAACTGCATAACTGTTGTTATTGACGCCGAGCAGAATACCATTAATACCCTTTGCGGAAAAATCGGCAAGCTTGACGGCGTTTCCTCAAAGGCTGCTTTCTCAAATGTATAAGTTTTTAATAGATAAGCTTGAAAGAGAAAACTCGCTGACGTTTAACGAGTATCTTGATTTAATTCAGCACAGGGAGCAAATCTGCGATTATGCCGCCGAAAGAGCCGCCGCGGTACGAGATAAATATTACGGCAAAAGAGTTTTTACGAGAGGGCTGATTGAGCTTTCAAATTACTGCAAAAACGACTGCTATTACTGCGGAATAAGGCGAAGCAACAAAAATTGCGAAAGGTATCGGCTGACGGCTGAGGATATTCTTGAATGCGCTAAGGAGGGCTACTCCCTCGGCTTTCGCACCTTCGTGCTCCAGGGCGGCGAGGATTCGTACTACACGGACGAGCTGCTGTGCGGCATTATACGGGAAATTAAAAGACTCTACCCTGACTGCGCCGTTACGCTTTCTCTCGGCGAGCGCTCATATGATAGCTATAAGGCGCTGAGAGAAGCAGGAGCAGACAGATACCTGCTTCGCCACGAAACCTGCAGCAAAGCTCACTACGAAAAGCTTCACCCCGATAATATGAGCTTTGAAAACCGCTTGAGGTGCCTTTACGATTTAAAGAGGCTCGGCTTTCAGGTTGGCGCGGGATTTATGGTAGGCTCGCCGTATCAGACGGAGGAGGACCTTGCAAACGAGCTTCTCTTTCTTAAGCGGCTACAGCCGCAGATGGTCGGAATAGGCCCTTTCATAGCGCACAGAGACACGCCGTTTAAGGACTTTGAAAACGGCACGGCAGAGATGACCTTATTCCTTTTATCTCTCATCAGGCTGACGCTTCCGAGAGTGCTCCTCCCCGCTACTACGGCGCTCGGAACAATCCACCCGCTCGGGCGCGAAATGGGAATTGAAGCCGGTGCAAACGTTCTTATGCCGAATCTTTCACCGACTGCGGTGAGAAAAAAATATATGCTTTACGATAATAAAATCTGTACGGGAGACGAGGCGGCGCAGTGCGTTAACTGCCTTGCAAACCGAATCAAAAGTACAGGCTGCGAAATAGTAAATGACAGAGGTGACTACAATTATGAAATATGACGTTAAATCATTAAAGGCTGAGGAATTCATCAACGACGGCGAAATCCTCGACACGTTAAAATACGCAGAGGAAAACAAGAACAACATCGCTCTTATTGACGAAATTCTTGAAAAGGCAAAGCTCAGAAAGGGGCTTTCACACAGAGAGGCGAGCGTTCTTCTCGCCTGCGAAAACGAGGAGAAAATCGAGGAGATTTACGACCTTGCAGAGCAGATTAAGAAGGATTTTTACGGAAACAGAATCGTGCTTTTCGCTCCCCTTTATCTTTCAAATTATTGCGTTAACGGCTGCCTTTACTGCCCTTACCACCTGAAAAACAAGCACATTCCGAGGAAGAAGCTTACTCAGGAGGAGGTTGCAAAGGAGGTAATTGCGCTTCAGGATATGGGCCATAAGAGGCTTGCAATTGAAGCGGGCGAGGACCCTGTAAACAACCCGATTGAATATATTTTGGAGTGCATAAAAACTATCTATTCAATCAAGCACAAGAACGGCGCAATCAGGCGAGTTAACGTAAATATCGCCGCAACAACTGTTGAAAACTACAGAAAGCTGCGCGACGCGGGAATAGGAACCTACATCCTTTTCCAGGAGACT
>CAMOWP010000026.1 GCA_946628455.1 uncultured Clostridia bacterium
CGTTTTATCAAAATGCCCGTACTCGCAGGCTAAAAGGCAGGTCATAATTTTTGTTGTTGACGCTATCGGAAGCTTCTGCGAGCTGTTATAATCATAAAGCACCTTGCTGCTTTTTGAATCAATAACAACGGCGGCTTCGGCTTTTATTACAGGCTTTTGGGCGCCGTATGCCGTACTGCCTCCAAGAGTGAGAAAGCAAATCAACAGCAATAAAATTCTCTTAAACAAAATAATCACCCACACAATTATATGCGGGTGATTAAATTAAATAATATTATTCTGCAGCTTCGGTTTCCTCTGCAGCGTCATCCTTCTTAGCGCCGATGAGCTCGGTAAGCTTATCAACAAGCTCAGGAATCATAGCGATTGCTCTGTCTGCAGATGAGGTGTAATTGTTAATCTGCATCATTCTGCACTTGCCGTTTTCAATAACGATGAAAGCGATTGGGGTAATTGAGATACCGCCGCCGCCACCGCCGCCGAAGAGCTCGTTGCCCTGCTTTGACGGAAGGTCTGTGCCGCCTGATGTAAAGCCGTACTGAACCTTTGAAACAGGAATAAGAGTTGTGCTTCCTGAAACGTAAGGGTCGCCGATAATGGTTGAAACGTCAACCATTTCCTTCATCTTCTGAAGTGTGCTTTCCATAATGTTGTTAACCGGAGTCTCTTTCATATTAAACCTCTCCTTATATAGTTATTTATTTTTAATATAATTTACTAAGAATGTTTTAGCGGCTCTGAGCAGCATCTTAACCAAAAGGCCAACGCTTATTGAGCCGATGAACTGAAATTCATATTCGCTTCTCGGAGCAATAAAATCGGGAGTAATCAGATCGTCATAGTTATCGACCTTCATCTGATTCATAATTATTCCCTTGATCGGATAATACCAGCCGCAGATAGCGCCGTATTTTTCAGCTATGGTTGCAGCGTCGCCGCCGCCTATTATCATTTTAACATAAAGTGAGTAAATATGCAAACCTTTAATTAAAGTTGTTACTGCAGTATTTACAGTCTGGAGTAAATTTGAAACAAGAAGCAGGAGGCCTACAACGCCGTCCTCATCAAGGATTTTCTGAATCGGGCTCTTTTTCTTAGGCTCCCCGTCCTTCTTTTTATCTTTCTTTTTATCCTCTTTTTCTTCGCCCTCCGCGCTTTCATTAACCTTGGCGGTTGTTTCAAGGGAGGAATCGGCAGCAGAGGAATCAGCAGTTTTTTCTTCTACTTGCTCTTGCTGAGTTTTTTCTTCTTTATCTGCGCTCTTATCAGCTTTATCGCCTGCTTTATCAGCTTCGCCAGAATCTTGTCCGTCATCAGTTTTACCCTTCTTCTTTTTCTTCTCTTTGGATTTTTCGGCAGCCTCCTGCCCCGCCTTATCAGGCGCTACAAGAAATGAGAGCAGCTTGGAAAGCTGAATATCCTTTTCAATGAAGAGGATTCTGATTTTCGTAGTCCACCCATTGTCAAAAATAACGGTGAATTCGGCGCTTATCAGCATTATCAGAACAATAAGAACAACAATAACGGCAAGTATTATAAGAAATACTTTCATTTAGCCCTCCTCACTTTCGTTATTATTAACAGGAGTAAGAATTTCATCGGCTTTGGCTTTATTCTCCTCGTCAAACAATGAGGTCTGAGAGTCATCCTTATTGAGGCTTTCAACCTCCTCAGTTTTAGGAAGCTCAGGCAAATCATCAAGCGAATTGAGAGAAAAGCATCTTAAAAATCTGTCAGTAGTGCCGTAAATAAGCGGCCTGCCGGGTAAATCGAGCCTGCCCTTTTCCTCAATCAGCCCTTTTTGCACAAGGGAGGAAATAGGGCCTGAGCAGTCAACCCCTCTTACTCTTTCAATCAATGAACGGGTAACGGTTTTGTTATATGCAATTATTGCAAGCACCTCAAAGGCGGCATTTGAAAGCGGTGTGTTCTTCTTGATTTCAAGCAGCCTTCTTACCTCTTCGCTGTGCTTTTCACGGGTGCAAAGCTGATACTTGTTATCAACCTTAATAAGCATTAAGCCTGATTCGCGCTCGTCATACATTGCGCTGAGATGGCTCAGCATTTTTGTTACCGTTTCTATATCAACCTCGAGCACCTCGGCAAGCTTTGCGGCTTCAACAGGGTCTCCCGCTGCAAAAAGCATTGCCTCAAGCGACGAAATTAAATTATCTGTTTTATTCAATAGGTTCTACCTCTTCTATAACATTAGCGTCGTTAACCATCTGCACCTTCGGGTTTTTCATATCCCCTTCAATGGTTATGCGCTTGGATTTTGCAAGCTCAAGGACTGCAAGGAAGGTTGCGACCAAATCGCTCTTGCTCTGCGCGCCGTCAAAAAGATTGAGGAAATTAACCTTCTTTCCGCTCCACAGCTTTCTCATAACCGTTCTGACCTTTGAGGCAACGTTAACAAACTTTTTTGCAACGATTACCTTGAAGGAATCAATCGGCGGAGGAAGGCGCCTCATTGCCTTTCCCGCAGCGTTTACATATGCTTCAAGCAGCTCCTCGCCCTCGTGGAAGCGCTCATAGTCATAATTGACCCAGCCCTCCTGAGGCTCTCTTACAAAACGTCCGAAGCCGTCCGTCTGCTTTGAAAGCTTTTGAGCCATAATCTTACAGTCACGGTATTCGATAAGCTCGCCCGTCAGCTCCTTTTTAAGCTTTTCAGCCTCCTCGTGCTTCGGGAGGAGCGAGACGGTTTTGATGTAAATAAGCCTTGCAGCCATTTCAAGGAAATCGCCTGCAATGTCAAAATCCTCTTCCTCCATCTGGCGGACGTAATCGAGATACTGATTAACAAGCTCAACAATCGGAATATCGTTAATATTCAGTTTATGCTTACTTATGAGGTGAAGCAGGAGGTCCATCGGGCCCTCGAACACCTCGATTTTATACGTTAAATTATCCATTATCAATAAATTGAAAATCCGAAAATTAACCTCGGAATAAATGAAATTATATTCATAAGCCCTTCTGAAAGAAATGAAATAGGAACGTCAAGTATACCTGTAAAGAGAAGAATTAAGAGCCCTATCATTACATATCTTTCATACTGCATATATTTTACATACGTTTTATACGGAAGAACTGCCGCGAGAATCTTTGAGCCGTCAAGCGGCGGAATCGGCAGGAGGTTGAAAACTGCAAGAGTTGCGTTAACATCCGCCGAGAAATAGAAGAACGAAGCAATTGCGATTGCAACCTTGCCTGTTCCCGCTGCAGCGGCAACAAGATACGCCGCGAAAATTGAAACAACAGCAAGAAGAACGTTTGCAAGCGGGCCTGCAAGCGCTGTCAGCGCCATATCCCTTTTTGGATTTTTAAAGTTCCTTGCGTTAACGGGAACTCCCTGTGCATAACCTATTCCGAAAAGGAAAATCATAATTGCGCCGATAGGATTTAAGTGCGCAAGCGGATTAAGAGTCAGCCTGCCCTGCCGTTTTGCCGTATCATCGCCGAGCTTTGACGCAACAAGCCCGTGAAAAAGCTCGTGTATGGGGAGACAGCAGAATACAACGAAGCAGCGGGAAAGAATAACTATCACCGCCTGCATATATTCGCCCTGTCTTATTAAACCTAAAACTGATAACACAATACCACCTATTAAAATAACACTATTTTATTATAATAGTCAAGCAAAAAAGCCTATGCTTTAACACCTGTAACTATTCTGTCATTTTTATAAATATCCTTATGCACCTCAACGCTTTTAAACGAGGTCAGAAGCTTTTTTACCGCCTCGCCCTGCTCATTACCGATTTCAAGGAAAAGCAGGCCGTTATCATTAAGCCTCTTTGCATATTTATCATTGATTATTCTGTAAAAAGTGAGCCCGTCCGCTCCGCCGTCAAGCGCCATTGAAGGCTCTCTCTGAACCTCGCTCTGAAGCGATTTCAGAGCCTCTGTTTTAATATACGGAGGGTTTGAAACTATAACGTCCGCCTGCGGGAGCTCGGGGCAGGAGTTGATATCCGCCAAAACTGTTTTGACATTCGGAATTCCCTTTGCGTTTTTTTCAAGATACTGAAAAGCCTTTTCGCTTTTTTCAACGCAGTAAACCGTTGCGTTTTCAAGCTTTTTCGCAAGGCTGATTCCTATACAGCCTGAGCCTGAGCACAAATCGTAAATAACGGGCTTCGCGCTACTGTCAAGAGCTCTGAGGCAGCGCTCAACAAGCTCCTCGGTTTCCGGGCGCGGAATCAGCACTCCCTCGCCGACATAGAATTCGCTTTCATAAAAATCCCATTTGCCGAGAACGTACTGAAGCGGCTCGCCGTCCTTCAGCCGCATAAGCATTTTTGCAAGGCGGGAATGAATAATATCGTCGTTTATATGGGCAAGGTATTCGCTGTTTCTGATTCCCGCAACGCGGCAGGAAACGCACAGCGCCTTGAAATCAGCCTCGTCAACGCCGTTTCCCTCTAAAAACTGAACGCTGTAGCTGTACGCCTGTTTTAAATTCATTATTTTATCTCGTCATCCTCGGGGTTATCCGTTATAACCGCTTTGAGCGCTTCGATTCCGCATTCGATAATATCGTAAGTCGGCTCTTTAGTCGTTATTCTCTGCATCCAAAGACCGGGCGCAGAAAGAATTCTTACAAGAAGATTTTCGTGCCTTCCCGCGTATCTTATGAATTCATAGCCGAGAGCCATAATAATCGGAATCAGCGGAAGCTTTATAAGAGTCCACAAAACGGGCTGCTGCTTGAGAGATTCGGGAACGAATATTGAAAGCACTGTTACAACGAAAATGCTGAGAATAAGCATTACGAACATAAAGGAGGTTCCGCACCTCGGGTGAAAGCGCGTACATTGGTTTACATTTGCAACAGTGAGCGGCTTTCCGCTTTCATAGCAGCAGATTGTTTTATGCTCCGCGCCATGATACATAAACACTCTTTTAATATCCTTCATCTGCGATATTAAAATCATATACACAACGAAGATGATTATTTTAAGCGTTCCCTCAATTGCGCCGCGAAACGGCTCAAGCACCTTATTTCCCGTCAGCTCGTTGAGACCCTTGAAAATAAGGTTAGGAAGGAAGAGAAAGATGAACGCCGCAAGCGCAAAGCCGAGGATTGAAGAGATAACCATAATAACGTTCATCAGCTTATCGCCGAGCTTATCGTCAAGCCATTTTTCAAACTTTGACATCTCAGCCTCTTCGATTTCCTCCATACCCGACACCTCTGCCGAATACGATATGCACTTGTAGCCAATCATCATTGATTCAATAAAGCCCACAACGCCCCTTACAAGCGGAAGGGCGAAGAATTTATTCTTTGCGCCGAGGCTTTTGAATTCGTGATATTCAGTTAATATTTCTCCGTCGGGCTTTCTGACTGCCGTTGCAATCCCTTTGGGACCGCGCATCATAACGCCTTCAATCAGCGCCTGACCTCCGACAGAGGTTTTGTGTGTTTTTTTATCAGGCATAAATTTATTACCTTTCTACTGAGCGGCAGGCTCATCGATTATTTCGTCAACGGGAAGAATAATTGATACCATAGTACCCTTACCCTCGACGCTGTCTATATCAAGTGTTCCGCCGTGAAGATTAACAATTTCGCTTGTTACTGCAAGGCCGATTCCCGAGCCGCGAACGCTCATATTGGCTTTATAGAATTTCTCCTTGACGTGAGGAAGGTCCTCAGCGGAGATTCCGCAGCCCTGGTCCACAATAACAATTTTAACAAAGTCCTTCCCCTTTTCTTTGATAAACTCAGCCTTAACGAAGATTGAGGAGCCCGGCCTTGAATACTTGAGCGCATTGTCAAGAATATTCATAAACACCTGCTTGAGCCTGTTAGGGTCTGCGTTTGTTACAGAGGAGATTTCGGGGATATTGTATTTAACGCTGTAGCCCTCGCGCACTGCTCTTTCCGTAAACGTAAAGAGCGTTTCCATAAGCTCAGCGAGTATATCTGTTTTGGTGAGTCTCAGGGTCATACGTCCGCTCTGAAGCCTTGAGAAATCGAGCAGCTCCTCAACGAAGCCCTCGAGCCTTCCCGCTTCCTTGACGATAACCTGGAGACCTTTTTTAGTAAGCTCGTCAACGTTGTCCTCGTTTCCGATTGTGAGCGTTTCGCCCCAGCCTTTAATTGATGTAAGCGGCGTTCTGAGCTCATGCGAAATAGTTGAGATAAAATCGTTTTTCATTTTATCCGCGGCTGCGATTTCGGTTTCCATTGTTTTTATACTGTCCGAAAGGTCGCCTATTTCGTCGTTATACTGCTTTTCAATACGAACGTCGAGATTGCCCGAGGCAATAAGCTTTGTTGCCTCGTTTATCTCTTTAACGGGAGTTATAATTGAACGGATAAAAAACCTGTTTGAATAAAAGATAATTCCCATTACAAAGATAAACGCAAGCGCCATAAGAAAGCAGATTGTACGCACCTGGTCGTCAATACGGTCAATAACCGTCATAACCCTTATTGCGCCGATTTCAATTCCGCTTGAATCGGTTATCGCGCGGCTGACAGCCATTATTTTTTCGCCGTTTTCAGCCCTGCCGACGTACTTTGAAATTCCGCCTGACTTAGCCATTGCTTCATTGTAATCAGGCATATCCTGCTTTTCAATTTTGAAGCCGCTTGAGGATAAAATAACGTTGCTGTCGTTATCAATTACCCATAAGGTAGTTCTGTTCTTATACGGATAAGAGTCAATATAATCAGCCGCCGAGGCTTCAAGCGAATAGCCCGAATCCAGATTATTCTTGAAATATTTTACCGCCGATTCGGAAGCTCCCGAATTGACAATATTTTCAGCAGTGCTGTAGTAATAGCCCTTAATTCCGACTGAAGCAGTAATAAAAGCGATAACGAAAATAATTGCAATAACGCCGATAATATTTATAAGCCAGCGCTTTGTAATACCCTCAATTTTTACATCCTTTAAATTGGAGCGTTTAACGCCCTTCAGCTTAGATTCAACCGAGCCTTTAAAGCGTTTAAACATATTGTGTATCCTTTATGAATTAGTTATCCACTTATAGCCGAGGCCCCAGATTGTTACAAGCCTTGTCGGGCTGGACGGATTATCCTCAATCTTCATTCTGAGGCGGCGGATATTAACATCGACAATCTTTTCGTCTCCGAAATAATTCTCGCCCCACACCTGCTTTAAGATATCGTTTCTTGAAAGCGCGGCGTTAGGATTTTTGAAGAAATATTCAATAATCTGGAATTCAACCTGAGTGAGCTCGATTGCTGCTCCCGATTTGGTGAGAGTTCTGTTTCTTAAGTTAAGCTCGAATTCATCAAGGATAATGCTGTCGTTAGTGCCGTCGGTTTTTCTGATTCCTCTTGTCATCTCAACGCGGCGGTAAACAGCGTCAACACGCGCCATAAGCTCGCTCGGTGAGAACGGCTTTGTTACGTAATCGTCAGCACCGAAGAGGAGGCCAGTAACCTTGTCCATCTCCTGCGTTTTGGCGCTGAGCATAATAATTCCGAGGTCTGATGAAATTTTTCTGAGCTCCTTGCACACAGCAAGACCGTCAAGCTCAGGCATCATAATATCGAGGATTGCAACATCAAAGCCGTCCTCATCCTCCTTGAATTTCTGAAGAGCGATTGCGCCGTTTTCTGCCTGCTCAACAGTATAACCGCTTCTTGTAAGATTAATAACAATAAATTCGCGGATGGAATCTTCGTCTTCTGCTACTAATACCTTTTTCATATTTCTTCCTCCATTATATTAATTCTGATTAACTGATTTAATGCAATTCTTAAGCTCGGACAGCGGGATTGAGATTTTTTCATCATTGCCCTGCTTCACGAGATAGCAGTAGCCCGAGGCTTCGGTAACCTTTGAGTATCCCGGGTATTTATCGTCGCTGTAGGTTGCCTTGAGAACAGGCATTACAGTGAAAATAAGGCTTTTGGAATCTTTATTGATTACGCTCATTTCATGAGTTGCAACGTCATAACTCACTGAAATTGAATCAATATATTTATCGTCAATAACAGCAATGTACATATCGTTTTTAACGAAAAGCGAATATGCGCAGTGAATAAGAATTGAGTTTTTATACGTTTTCCAGTCTACAGCGTTTACCTGGTCAGGCAGCTTATTGAGGTTATAATCAACGGGGATGTTGATTTTCCCGTCAGAGTTGATATCAAGGCTCTCAACGGTTGCCGTGCGCTTTGTATCCTGAGTAAGACCTGTCTGATAGCTGTAAAACGGGGAGACTATTGTGTCATAAGTATCCGACCAGTAAATAATCTCGGTAAGCATAGACTCGCCGTCTGAGCCGAGCGCGTCAGCATAAACGCTTGTTTCGCCGTTTACCGTTTCCGTTTTGAGCGCGTTATATGAGGTTATGTGAGAATCAAGCTTTGTTTCGCCAAGCTTTTCAAGCGAGCTCTCACCGAGGGAGTAAAGCTCAGCCTTAGCGCTTGTTGAATTGCCCGCATTGATTTCAAACAGCAAAAGCTCCTTTTCGCCGTCCCCTACCATATCGGCAATTATAAAATTGTTTATAGTTATGCTGTCGTCAATTTTATCAAGCTTTTTATTATTGCCGTCCTTGCCGTATTTATAAACGCTGAGGAGATGATTTGACGAGTTGCTTATAACGTCCCAGCAGACAAAAAGCTCGCTTTTACCGTCGCCGTTTATATCCTCAAAATCAAGTGAATGAACGTCTCTTCCGTCACCCTCGATATTTTGAATTACCTTCCAGGCGTCGTCCGTTTTCTTAATTACGGACATATTGGTTGTGCCGAGCTTATCGGAAGGCTCATAAAAAGCGAGCGCTTCCTCCCTGCCGTCTCCGTCAATATCAAAAAAGGTATAAGAGGTGATGTAATCGCCCGAATTCGGAATCTTCAGAGAATAGCCTCCCTTGGCGTAATCGTCAAGCGCTTTCTTGATATCCGCATTATCCCCGAACGGAGAAAGCGGAGACACAAGGTCGTCAATTGAGGACGAGAGCCTGAAATTACATCCCGAAAACAATGCGGCAACAAGGACAACACATATTAATATTTTAAAATATTTCAAATCTGCCCTCCCCATTCGCCTTATCTTATAATGTTTATAGAATTGTTTTTATTATAACAGAAATAATAAATAAAATAAATAGATAATTTCAAAAAAATAACAAATATTACAAAAAAATTTATAATTATAGTTTGGGTTTGTTATTAAAATTACATAAAAATAAAAATAACCTGCAAAAAGCAGGTTACAGTTTACAAATATAAATTATTTAGTTTCCGGCAAAATAGCTCTTTGCGTCTCCGTTAGCGTTTGCGTCAGGGTCAAATTCTTCACCGTCATGAAGGTCAGTGGGACCTGAAGTCCAAACTGATTGAGCCATATTATATTTGCGGATTTCCATTTCAGGCTCGGCATATAATTTTCTCATAGCCCATACCTCCCTTTTTAATACACAATTAATATATCACTGTTCATATATAAAATCAAGTGTAAATCAACCAAAATTAAAAAAATATTCATATTTACACCTCTATAGCACCGATTTGTTAATTTTTTGTTCAAAATGCACAACATATTGATACAATATTTGGTAATTATACAAAAAAGCATCTGTACATAAAGCACAGATGCTCTGTAGCGGATTGGAGTATTTTTAAAGGCGCCCAGTCAAGAGGAGAAACAATGAAAAGAGAAATATACTGACTCCGTTCAGCTGCCTTCCACTAAAATAACTGAGCATATAATAATGTTAATAATTTAACAAAGAATTATATACACGTGAACAAAATATTAATTTTAGATTATCGTTCCGCCGCCAAGCACATATTCTCCGTCATATAAAACAACCGCCTGGCCGGACGTTACGGCGCGCACGGGCTCGTCAAATTCAACAACCACCCTTTCGCCTTTGCAATAAGCGGTGCATGGCTTTTCAGCCATATTATACCGCGTTTTTGCTTTGCAGTGAATTTTACCCTCAGGCGCTTCGCAAATCCAGTTGAAATCGCGCGCTTCAAGCGAGGAGCTCATCAAATCCTCGTTGGAGCCTACGGTTACGGTATTGTTTTCAAGGTCCTTGCTTATAACGTACACAGGCTTGCCCGCTGCAAGCCCTAAGCCCTTTCGCTGACCGATAGTGTACTTGATTATTCCGCTGTGCTGACCGATTACGTTGCCGTCCTTATCAACAAAGTTACCTGCGGGATATTTTTTATTTCTGTAATTCTCAATAAAGCGTGCATAATCTCCGTCAGGCACGAAGCAGATATCCTGGGAATCGCGCTTTTTAGCGTTAATGAAGCCTTCCCTTTCGGCAATTTCTCTTATCTCGTCCTTTGAGAATTCACCAAGCGGAAACAGCGTATGCGAAAGCTGCTCCTGCGTTAAGGAGTAAAGAACGTAGCTCTGGTCCTTTGATAAGTCTTTGCCCTTTTTCAGATAACAGCGCCCGCCCTTTTCCTCAATCCTTGCATAGTGACCCGTTACAACGCAGTCATAACCGAGCTCATACATTCTCTGCATAAGCTTTTCAAATTTTAAATAGCGGTTGCAGTCAATGCAGGGATTCGGCGTGCCGCCGTTTTCATAGGTTTCAATAAATTTATCAATAACCTTCTTTTCAAATTCATCCTTGAAATTGAAAACGTAATACGGCATACCGAGCCTGCGCGCCACGTTTCTTGCGTCCTCTATATCATCAAGCGAGCAGCACGTTTTTTCGCGGCTTATGCCTATATCCTCGTTGTCGTAAAGCTTCATGGTTGCGCCGATGCACTCGAAGCCTTTACTCTTCATAAAATAAGCGGCAACGCTGGAATCAACGCCACCGCTCATAGCAATTATTGCTTTTTTCATCATTAACCTAACTCAATCATTTTATCAATACAGCGCTTTGCGCCGAGTCTTGTTTCCTCGTCAAGCTCGATTACCTCGCCGCCTGTTCCCTTGCAGCAGTTGAGCACGTCAACAAGAGTTGTTGCCTTCATATTGTGGCAAATGCAGTCCTTTGAAAGCGGATAAAAGCGCTTTTCAGGGCACTCAAGCTGAAGATGAGTTACTATTGAATTTTCAGTTCCGATAATAAATTCTTTGGCTTCGCTCTTTTTTGCATAGTCCATAATACCCGTTGTTGAGCCCACGTAATCAGCAAGGCTGACAACCTCGGGCTTACATTCGGGATGAACGAGGAAGAGGGCGTTCGGGTGCGCCTCCTTAGCCTTTTTAACGTCTGCAGCGCTCATTCTTGCGTGGGTCGGGCAGCCGCCGTTCAGAAGCTTGAACTCCTTTTCGGGAAGCTGCTTCGAAATCCAGTCTCCGAGATTACAGTCAGGGATAAAGAGAATTTTATCGCTGTCAAGCTTTTTGCAGATTTTAAGCGCAGAGGAGGAGGTTACGCAGACGTCGCAAACGGTTTTGAGCTCGCTGGTTGTGTTGATATATGCAACGACGGTATGCTCGGGATACAATTCCTTAACTTCGCTGATTGTTTCTTTATCCATCATCTCAGCCATAGGGCAGCCCGCGTCTGCATTTGAAAGAATAACTGTTTTTTCAGGGGAAAGAATTTTGCAGGTTTCAGCCATAAAGCGTACTCCGCACATAATAACCGTTTTGTTTTCAACCTTTGAGGCTGAAACGGAAAGCGCAAAGCTGTCGCCTGTAAAATCTGCAATTTCAAGTATTTCAGGCGACTGATAGCAGTGAGCTAAAATACAAATATCCTTTTCCTTTTTTAGCCTTAATATTTCTTCCTGAATGTCCTTAATAGCCATAATAAATCTCCACAATAAAAGGCACTACATATTTATGTAATGCCTATTATATATTATTTTCGCTGATAATTCAACCTTCAATTATTTCAAGGGTTTCGGGGTTATATTTAATGCCCTTTCTGTTGTAATAATCCTTAACAGCCTCCTTGATTGACTCCTCTGCGAGCACAGAGCAGTGCACCTTAACAGGCGGAAGCCCGTCAAGCGCCTCAACAACAGCCTTGTTTGAAAGCTCAACCGCCTCGCTGATATGCTTGCCCTTGATAAGAGTTGTTGCCATAGAGCTTGAGGCGATAGCCGAAGCGCAGCCGAAGGTGTTGAATTTGACATCCTCAATGATTCCGTCGTCGTTTACCTTAAGATATATTTTCATAATATCGCCGCACTTTGCGTTTCCTACCTCGCCTACTCCGTCGGCATTTTCAATTGTTCCCACGTTACGCGGGTTAACAAAATGGTCCATTACCTTTTCCGAATATAAAGCCATTATTCTATTTCCTCACCTTTCATTATTTTTTCCCAAACGGGAGATATTGAACGAAGATATTTAACTACCTTGTGAATTGAACTGATAATAATTTCCACCTCTTCCTCCGTATTGTACTCGCTCAGCGAAATGCGAAGAGAGCCGTGTGCAACAGCAACGGGAACGCCCATTGAAAGAAGCACGTGAGAAGGGTCGAGCGAGCCGCTTGTGCACGCTGAGCCCGATGAAGCGCAGATTCCGTCCTGGTCAAGCAGAAGGAGAAGGCTCTCTCCCTCTATTCCCTCAAAGCACATATTGACCGTTCCGGGGAGCCTTTCGGTTAAATCGCCGTTTACAAAGGAGCGCTCAATATCACTGACGCCGTCAATTATTTTATCTCTGAGAGAAGCTACATACTTTGCGTTTTTATCAAGATTATTTACTGCTTCCCCGAGCGCGGCAGCCATACCGACTGCTCCGTAGGTATACTCAGTTCCCGCTCTTTTGTTTCTCTCCTGCGCGCCGCCGTTAATCAGGCTTTTCAGGATTGTTCCCTTTCTTGCATAGAGAACGCCGACTCCTTTAGGACCGTGGAACTTATGAGCTGACACGGAAAGAAAATCACAATTGAAATCCTTAACGTTAACGGGAATATGGCCGACAGCCTGAACTGCGTCAGTGTGGAATAAAACACCCTTTTCCCTGCAGAGCTTTCCGATTTCTGCAATCGGCTGAATTGTTCCGACCTCGTTATTGGCAGTCATAATTGTTACAAGCGCAGTGTCGTCCCTGATAGCGTTTGCAACGTCCTCAAGCCTTACTATGCCCTCTTTATAAACGTCGAGAAGAGTTATCTCAAAGCCCTCGAGCTTAAGCTTATCAAGCGTGTGAAGGACTGCATGATGCTCAAACTTGCTTGAGATAATATGCTTCTTCCCCTTCTGTGCGCCTGCATACGCCGCGCTGAGAATCGCCTGGTTATCCGCTTCAGAGCCGCCTGAGGTAAAATATATTTCACTTGGGCTTGCGCCGAGAATATTTGCTATGCGCTCCCTGCTGTCCTCTAAAAGCTCCTTAGCCTTCTGCCCTATATGGTGAAGCGAGGAAGGGTTGCCGTAGTGCTCCGTCATAAGCGGGAGCATGGCGTTAAGCGCCGTTTCGGACAGCTTGGTTGTTGCCGCATTATCAACGTAAATTGTCATTTAATATCACCTCGTTATTAATTCCTACCTATTTAGTAGGCGGTTTTCGTATATAATATACATCATAATGCCTACCTTGTCAATAGGTAATTTGAAGCAAATAAAAAAAGAAGGGATAAATTCCCTTCTTATCTTCCCCGCTCAAATGAGCGGACTATGAATTTTGCGCCGAGGCCTTCACAGATTTTGCGTGACTTTTCAATCTCCTCTTTTGGTATAACGTCAACAACCGTCATCCTTACCTCGTTGCCCTCCTTAACACAGTCTGCGGTAAATTTCAGCATTGCGTCGAAGGCTTTTCCGGGAAAAATATTTCTTGTTATTTTATCGTATTTTTCCGAATCGGTTTCATTGAGGGAGACTGAAATAATATCAATAACCCCGCATATTTCCTTTGCGGTAGGTCTGCCGTTTATAAGGTCAGAAAGTCCGTTTGTGTTAAGCCTGAGCTTGATATCGGGCTTAATGTTTTTAACGTATTTTGCAGTTTTAATAAGATTATCAAACGCGTTGGTAGGCTCGCCGTAGCCGCAGAAAACAGCAGTTTCAACCCTTGAGAAATCATAGCTGTCAATCGCATTTTTAATTTCATCAAAAGACGGTTCTTTATCAAACCAGAGCCGCTTTGCCTCGCCCACTGCATCTCCCTTTGAGCGAATACAGAAGGCGCAGTTGCAGGGGCATTTATTTGTTATATTGAAATATGTTCCGCCTTCAAGAGTGTAAATTATATCAGTCATTTAAACCTCACAGATTAATTTTGCTTTTGAGCTTTGCCTTATCAAACGCGGCAGCAAGAATTATGAAAATCACAGCAGAGCCGACTGCCTGAATTATATTACCGGGAAGGTCAACTACTGCGTATGCCTTATTGATAATCAAATCTGCAATATAGTAGCCGCCTACCGTAATCAGCCCTGACAGCAAAGTCACAAGACAGTTTTTAACGCTGAAAAGCTTGCTTTCTTTTTTAGAAACGGTAAGAAACGGAACAGCAATCAGCGCCTTGATTATAACCGTTGCAGGCGCATAGATTACGTATGAGCCTGCTATATCGGCAAGCCCTTCGCCGATTGCTCCCGCGAGCATTGCCCACGGTCCGATAATAAGCGCTGAAAGATAAATCAGCGCGTCGCCGAAATGAACATACCCGCTTGCCACGGGAAACTTAACAAACATAGTAAGAACAAAAATGAATGCCGCAAACATTCCCGTGAAAGCAAGCTGCTTTACGTTTTTATTCATTTGTTTTTCCTCCTGTATTATGTACATAAGGAAGAGCTCTTGCATTTATGTTATGATAAGTATATAATAATTCTGTCATTAATAAAATACACAGATTTAATTATTTTTAAAGGTACAGTTATGAAGAAATACTCAGAGCTATACAGCTACTATAAAGAGCTTATAAAAAGCGGACAGCTGAGAAGCGGAGAAAAGCTGCCCTCTGTAAGAAAAGCGGCAGATATTCACTCCGTGAGCAAAACAACAGTTCAAAACGCATATTTTGACCTTCAGGCGGACGGCTATATTATCTCGTCGCCGAAAAGCGGATATTACGTTTCAGAGATTAACATTAACAACGCGGCGCAAATTAAGAGCAGTGAAAGCAAAAGGGCTGCCGTTTATAATTTTAAAAGCGGAGAGGCTGACGAGGAGGCGTTTGACCTTCAGCTCTGGCAGCGGTACGTAAAAAGCGCGTTCCGTCAGCACGAAAGGCTGCTTTCTTACGGCGAGGTACAAGGCGAGCGCGACCTGCGTGAGGCGCTTTCTGAATACATCAGGGAAAAGCGAAACGTTATTGCCTCCCCTGAAAGAATAGTTATCGGCGCGGGCGTTCAGCCGTTACTTGCGATTCTATGCTCAATTATTAAAGAGAGAAATACAGTTTCCTTTCCCGATAAATCCTTCGTTCAGGGTGCTGCATTATTTAATGATTATAATTATAAAGTTAATTACAGAAATAAGGACGCTGATATTATTTACGTATGCCCTTCACATATGACGTCATACGGAGACGTTATGCCGATTAAGCGGCGGCTCGAGCTGATAAAGCACAGCAAAAAGCGCGACAGCTTAATTATTGAAGATGATTTTGACAGCGATTTTTTGTATAACAAAAAGCCTACCCCTTCGCTATTTGCGCTTTCTGGCGGAGATAACGTTATATATATGGGCTCGTTTTCAAACGTTCTTATTCCCGGAATCAGAGTCAGCTTTATGGTGCTTACCGAAAAGCTTATTAAAGCATTCAGAAACAATATTGAAAAATACGCTCAGACAGCGAGCAAAACGGAACAGATTGCGCTTTGCGGCTACATAAGAGACGGGCACATAATGGCTCAGACAAGACGGATAAGAAGGCACTATACGGCTAAGACAAGAATTCTTCTTAACGAAATAAAAAAGCAGCTTCCCGAGGCGAAGGCGGAAATAAGCGAGAACGGCATACAGGTTAAGCTTGAGGCAAGCTTTACGGGAAGCACGGATACTTTTTCAAAAAACAGCGTTGACGTTTATATAGAAAGCTGCGAAAACGGAACAATAAAGCTTGCGCTATCCCCATCAAGCATAAAAAGCGAAAGCATAGGCGAAGCTGTAAGCGCATTAAAAATGTGTTTAGTGTCCTAACTTTTGGACTATGCCCTTCAGGCATATTGCATTCCCTTTTCCCCTGAATTATAATTAGCTTGTAAGCAAACAGATGTTTCAAAATTCATTCAGGAGGAAAATTAAAATGAAGAAAACAAAGAAAGTATTAAAAGGAATTTTGATGTCGGCATTAACAATTGCAGCAGGCTTTTTAGCCCTTGCACTTCCGTTTAAAATGTTTACCGGGCTATCGTCAAGGGATATGCAGATTCTTTTCATCGCAGAGCTTGTTGTTTACTTTGTGCTTGGAATGATTTATCTGATTTTCAAGGACAGAAACGAAGCCGAGAAGGTAAAAAACGAGGAGCGCAGAACGGCAAGACGCGAAAAATTCGAGCAGGCTCAGCGCGAATACTACGACTTAGCGGCATAAGCAAAGCTTTACAAGACAAAAAGAGACAACCACGCGGTCGTCTCCTTCACCGGTGACCTACCGGGGAATCTCTTCTCAACAACGAAACAGTCCACCGGACTGTTTCTCCCACTTCTCGCGCGCTTCGCTTGCGACAAGCGGTGTTTCGTTTCGATTCCCCGCTGAATTTCATTCAGAAAGAAAAGAACACAGCAGAAGCTGTGTTCTTTTGTTTTGGTGACCCACCGGGGAATCGAACCCCGGACACCTTGATTAAAAGTCAAGTG
>CAMOWP010000027.1 GCA_946628455.1 uncultured Clostridia bacterium
AGTTTACATAAACAATTCGGACACCAACGAATACACCGCGTTTTCATCAAGCGGTTATTCAAAATTCAACACCTATGTAACGAGCGAAAGCAAGGACCTTGAGCTTTATCAGAGCGGAAGCTGCAATGAAGCTGTTTACATCCCTGCAAAAGCCGTTACAACGGTTGTTTTAAGCAATAATTAAATTCATATACGGAAGGTGAAAAAATGAAAATTGATTCAATTTGTGTTCAGGGTGCGTACGAGCCCAAAAACGGAGAGCCGAGAGTTATCCCGATTGTTCAGAGTACAACCTTTAAGTACGACTCCTCAGTTGAAATGGGAAACCTTTTTGACCTGAAGGAAAGCGGATATTTTTACACAAGGCTTCAGAATCCGACAAACGATTACGCCGCAGCTAAAATTGCGCTTCTTGAAGGCGGCGTTGCAGGAATGCTTACGGCTTCGGGCCAGGCTGCAAACTTTTACGCTATCTTCAACATAGCTCAGGCGGGCGACCATATTGTTTCCTCCTCGGCAATTTACGGCGGAACGTATAACCTTTTCAACGTAACAATGAAGAAGCTCGGCATTGATTTCACCTTCGTATCTCCCCACGCAACAAAAGAGGAAATTCAGGCGGCTATCAAGCCGAACACAAAGGCTGTTTTCGGCGAGACAATTTCAAACCCGAGCCTTGATATTATGGACATTGAGGCTTTCGCTGAGGTTGCTCACGCAAACGGAATTCCGCTTATTATTGACAACACCTTTGCAACTCCAATCAACTGCCGTCCGTTTGAATTCGGCTGTGATATAGTTACACATTCAACAACAAAATATATGGAGGGCCACGCTTCAACGGTTGGCGGAGCTATTGTTGACTCGGGTAATTTTGACTGGACGCAGAACGATAAATTCCCCGGGCTCACAACTCCCGACGACAGCTACCACGGAGTTGTTTACACAGAGGCGTTCGGCAAGGGCGCGTATATTACAAAGGCAACTGCTCAGCTTATGCGCGACCTCGGCTCAATCCCCGCTCCGCAGAACGCGTTTCTTCTCAACGTTGGTCTTGAGACGCTTCACCTCAGAATGCCGCGCCACTGCGAAAACGCGCTTGCTGTTGCAAATTATCTTAAAAAGCACCCGAAAATCACCTGGGTTAAATGCGCTATGCTTCCTGATGACGACCAGCACGCGCTCGCTCAGAAATATATGCCAAACGGCACCTGCGGCGTTGTTTCCTTCGGCGTTGACGGCGGACGCGAGGCGGCAACAAAATTTATGGACAGCTTAAAGCTCGCCGCAATAGTTACCCACGTTGCAGACGCGCGCACCTGCTGCCTGCACCCCGCTTCAACAACTCACCGTCAGCTTTCCGACAAGCAGCTTGAGGAATGCGGAGTTGGCGCAGACCTCATCCGCTTCTCATGCGGAATCGAAAGCGCTGAGGATATAATCGCGGACATCGAGCAGGCGCTTGAGCAGATATAAGACAAAGAAAAACCCCACGCCTTTTAAAGGTGCGGGGCTTCTTTTATTTTGTTATGAAATCGGCAACGCCCGAGGCTACCATAGTAATGATTGCCGCAAGGGCAACGCACAGCGAAATTATATAAACTACTGCAGCCCAGATAAAAAGCTTTTTTGACTGACGGAGCATCAGCATATATTCAGGCGACCTTACATCGCGCTTAACGGCAATTCTGCTGTAAATAAAATACACGATTCCCGCAAACAGCGGAGAAATAAGCGTGAAGAGCGCCCAGAGCCCTGAGCTTCCGTTATCCCTTGCCTTGCAATCCTTGGCAATTGAAATTGCAAGCAGAACTGCAGCTATTTCTCTTATTACCGGAACAGCTACGCCGTAGGCAACCCTTCCCGATAAAAATATTGACGTTATTGTATCCATTATTCATCCTCATCAAGCTTAAAGAGCTTGTTCATTATGCTGTTAACGACCTTACCCGTTGCGGAGGTATCCTCGTTAACCTTGCCCTTGCCCGTTCTGCGGGATATTGCATACTGAATCAGCTTCTCGTTAACATACGGCTCAACGGTTGCCTCCTTAAAACGGCTGATTTCCTTTAATGACGGAATTGTAAACGCCAACAAAAATAAAAGGATAAATATTGCCGAAATAAGTATTACAACCTCCTGGCGGAAAATAAAGCAAAGCGCAAGCAGCAACAGCTCAGGCAGAATAAAGGAGGTTACAAAAAGATGCAGCCTTTTGTGCTTTTTTGCTATTCTTTCATAATCCTTCATTACGTAGGAGTAATCGGCAATCTGCGCGTTTTCGCTTACGGCGTAAACCGTGTTGAAATCAAGCTGCTCCCTCGGGCTCCAGTCATTATACTTAAGAACAACGTTAACGTTTTCATTGCCCGTATTATAAACGCTGAAGGAATAATCGCAGAAAATCTTTGTTGTTGTGCTGTCGCCTACAAAAAAGCCGAATATCACCGCAAGGAACTGGATATGAGAAGAACCCTTTCCCTTTGAAACAAGCGTTATATCCGCTCTTTCGCTGTTAGTGCTTATACATATCGTGTTTTTCAGACCTATTGCTCCGTAATACTGTCCGTTTGAAAAAACGTCATAGTTATATGCGGTTGTGTTTGATATGGTTATATTCATTTTATCTCCTAAGCAAAATTGATAATTATTTTTGTTAAGGCGTAAGTTATCAGCGCAAGAAGCGCCGCGGCAAAAACAGCACCGACGGCTAAAGTCATAATAAACAGCGGGAGCTTTCTTTTGATTTTTAACCACAACTCATTAAGCTGTTTTGACAAATTGAAATCACTCGGCTCAATATTCTCTTTGAGCGTTTCGCAAAGCGCGTCCAGACTTTCGGGCGAATTATCAGCCGCGTTTTTCAGATTAGTCAGAACGAAGGATGTTTCGGCGGCATTTTGCGAAACAATTTTTATTTGATTATCAAGCACCTCAGCAATACTGTTTTCATCGTTCAGCAGCGTTTTTATATCGTTTACGGAAAAGGAATATTTTCGCAAAACGGCAATTCTTTTCAACACCGCTATGTCATTTTGAGAAAAATCGAAATTCTTTCTTCCCGCATAATTTTCGGTATAGCTTGGATTAATAAGCCCGTTTTTGATATAAAATCTTATTGCCTTATCAGTGAGCCCCGTTTCACGGCAGACCTCTTTTATGCGCAAACTTATCACCTCGGGCATTATTTTACACTTTGACCTAAGGTCAAAGTCAAGCACAATTTAGATTATATCTTAATAAATTATATCTTTCAACACCTTTTTGTTGTAATCGGCGGTGAAAAAGCTTATAATAGAGAAAATAAACAATCGGGTGGTTTTATGTTTAAGGACGACTATCTTAAGCTTCAGATTTTTTCTGCGGTGCTTATAATAACAGCCAATGTTTTTTCGGCTATGGCAATTTATAACGACTGCCGCCTTAACAATATCAAGCACACAAAAATTATAACGGTGCTCGGCTTAATCTTCGGCGTTCCCGCAGTGGGGATATATTTTATAGTAAGGCGCTTTCTTCCGCAGGAGGTTGCAACGGTATGCTCAAAATGCGGAAAAAGAGTGAGAAAGGGCGTTAAGGAATGCCCGAAATGCGGCGGAAAGCATTTTTCCTCGCAAATGATTGAAAACAGAAGCGAAATTACGCAGAAGGTTATAATTTTTATAGTTATTGCGCTTTCGCTTTATGCAACGGATTACTGGCTCAATAACTACTCCGCTCTTGCGGAAAACGCGCAGAGGCAGGTTGAGGAGCAATATGAGGAGGAATACGCTGAATACGACGAAGCAGTTTCAGAGGAATATTCCGAAGATAACGGAAATTCCGAAAATGAAGCTGCAGAGGCTGAGGACACAAGCGTTATTCATCTTGACGATTATTTTGATTAACAGGCGGTACTATTATGAGAATGAGACACAAAAAGAATCTTGAAACAAGGCTTGAGGCAGTTTCGGATTATCTTATTACACTGAGAAACGAAAGCAAAAATTTTGCCGAGGCGAAAAACGAAAGACATCTTCTTGATTTCAGCGAGCTTTTCGGCAACAGCAACCCCGTTTACCTTGAAATAGGCGGCGGCAAGGGAGGCTTTGCAGTGGCGTTTGCTGAGCAGAATCCGGATAAGAATATTTTGATGGTTGAAAAAATCAGCGACGTTATAGTGGTGGGCTGCGAAAAGGCTCAGGAGAAGGGGCTCAAAAACATCAGGTTTGCAAGCTGTGCGGCTGAATACCTTGAAAGCTTTATACCCGAAAAGAGCGTTGAAACAATTTTCCTTAATTTCTCCTGCCCCTATCCGAAAAACAGCTATGAAAACCACAGGCTGACGGGCGAAAGATTTTTAAATATCTACAAGCCGCTTCTCAGGGACGGCGCGCCGATTTGCCAGAAAACTGACAATATGCACTTTTTTGAATACTCAATTGAGAGCTTTTCAAGAGCAGGCTTTGTTATTTCAGACGTTTCGCTTGACCTTCATAACAGTGATTTTGAGGGAAATATCGAAACAGAATACGAGCATAAATTCGCTTCTCAGGGCTATCCGATATACAGACTTGAAGCGAGGCTAAAATAAGCAAAACAGCTGTGAGCTTAACGCTAACAGCTGTTTTTAGTTTTGTGTTAAAAATTAAGCGGGCGACCAACGGTCGCCCTGCGGTTATTACCTGTCGTTTCGTTTCAGGATTTCGTCAGCAATGTAAATCGGGCGGTTTTTGACCTGCTGGTAAATCTTTGCAATATACTCGCCGATAATGCCGAGAGTGAAAAGAAGCAGCCCGCTGAAGAAGGTTATAAGAATTACAAGCTGAGTAAAGCCGTCAACATTGATGTGGGAGGTCAGCTTTCTTATAACGGTTACTATAAGATATATAACCGAAAAGGCGGTTGCAGCGGAGCCGATATAAATTGAGAGCTTAAGCGGAGCAACGGAAAATGCGATTATTCCCGAAATTGCATATTTCACAAGCTTGAAGAAGCTCCACTTGCTTTCGCCGCTGTTGCGCTCGTCTGCTGTATAGGGCATATAATGAACGTTAAAGCCAACCCAGCTGAAAATGCCCTTTGAAAAACGGTGATATTCGCCCAGGGAGAGAACGGCGTCTCTGACCTTTGAGTTGAAGAGCCTGAAATCCGAAGCGCCGTTTTTAAATTCGGTTTCCGCGAGCTTATTGATGGTTTTATAAAAAGCGGATTTGATTTTGCTCATTCCCTTGCCCTCGCCGCGCTCGTTCTGATAAGCGCAAACGCAGTCAAGCTCAGGATTGTTTTCAATTATCTTATACATTTCAAGCGCAGTTTCGGGCTTTTGCTGGAGGTCAGAGTCGATTATACAGATATAATCCCCGCCTGCGTTCTGAAGCCCTGCATAAATTGCGGCTTCCTTTCCGAAATTACGCGAGAAATTAATAACGGTTATGTTTTTTGTGTAGTTTTCATTATAAAGCGCTTTGAGCTGCTCTTTGGTTTTATCCTCGCTGCCGTCGTTTACAAAAACGTATTCATACTTTATGCGGCTATGAGAAAACACCTTTTCAGCCTCTTCAAAGAACTTAAGAACATTACCCTCTTCATTATAGCAGGGTATGACTAAAGACAGATTCATATATCACAGTTCCTTAAGCTTTTTCTTGATTGCGTTAAGAGTTTCATCTGAAATTACATGCTCGATTTTGCAGGCATCCTCTTCGGCAACCTCGCTGTTTACGCCGAATTTTACAAGCAGCTCGGTTAAAACAGTATGGCGCTCATAAATCTTCTTTGCGAGCTCGAGCCCGAAATCGGTAAGCCTGAGCCTGCCGCCGTCATCAACGGTTATATAACCGTCTCTTTTAAGAATGCTGACTCCCCTGCTTACGCTCGGCTTTGAAAAGCCCATCTCGTCTGCAACGTCGATGGAACGCACAACGGGCTTTTTCTGACTTAAAACGTAAATAGTTTCAAGATACATTTCGCCTGATTCATGCATATAGCTACACCTTCCTTAGTTTTATAAAACAATAATATCATATGCAAATATTTTTTTCAACTCTCGAATTAACAATTACATTTTTATATTATTGCAATATGATTTTTTATATTATATAATATAAGCAATAATTATATAGAAAAGAGATTATATGCGAATTTTAACTATCGGAGATATTGTTTCAAAGCAGGGCTGCGAATGCCTGAGGGAGAACGCGTTCAGGCTGAAAAGGGATTACAGCGCCGACCTTGTTATTGCAAACGGAGAGAATTCAGCCATAGGAAACGGAATTCTTCCGCAGAGCGCAAGGTTCATTTTTGATTCGGGAGTTGACGTTATCACTCTTGGAAACCACGCGCTCAGAAGGCGCGAGATATCGGATTTTCTTGAAGAAAATGAATTCATTATCCGCCCTGCGAACTATCACCCTTCAGCCCCCGGTAGGGGTATGACGATTCTCGACAAGGGCTCTGCAAGGGTTGCTGTTATAAACCTTCAGGGCGCAGTTTATCTTGACAACATCGAAAACCCGTTTGAGTGCATTGACAGAGAGCTTGAAAGGGCAAAGGCTGAGGGCGCGGGAATAATCATTATTGATTTTCACGCAGAGGCGAGCAGTGAAAAACGCGCAATGGGCTTTTACGTTGACGGAAGAGCCTCCGTGCTTTTCGGAACGCACACGCACGTTCAGACCTCTGACGAGCAGATTCTCCCTAACGGATGCGGGTATATAACAGATATCGGAATGACGGGACCTTACTATTCAGTTTTAGGAGTTGACCCTGAAATTGCGATAACAAAGATGAAAACAAACCTCCCCGTTAAGTTTTCAAATCCCGACGGGCCGTGCACCATTGAGGGCTGTTTTTTTGAAATTGACGATAAAACAGGAAAAACCATCCGCACAGAAAGGTTCAGACGATGACAAAAAAATACTTATCCCTTCTGCTTGCAGCCGTGCTGATTATAACTGTTTTTTCAGGCTGTACGGGAGGAAACGGTAAAAAAATAAATAAAAAGGAAATTGAAACGACTGTACAGACTAAGGTTGACACCTCAAGCTTCAGAGTGAGCTATTCAATGTCAGACTCGCTTGACCCGTATAAAACTACGAGCATAAATAACCAGGTTATTGAAACGCTTGCTTACGATTCGCTTTTCATACTTGACGAGAGCTACGAGGCTCAGCCTTCAATCGCCGAGAGCTATTCTTATCCCTCGCCTGACAAGCTCAACGTTAAAATTAAGAGCGGGCTTAAGTTTTCAGACGGCTCCGGGCTTGCGGCTGAAAATATTGAATACTCCTTTGAGCAGGCGAAGGAATCGCCGCACTGGGGAAATGCGCTTGAAAATTTCAGCAGCGTTGAAATAATAAACGCGTACGAGCTCACCTTCAGCCTTAAATCCCCTAACCCGAACGCTCACAAGCTTTTAACCTTTGCAATATGCAGGGCTAAGCTCAATGAAGAGGGCTTCAGAATCGGCTCGGGCAGGTACAAATTCATTGAGGCGGACGGCAGTGTAGCGCTTGTTTTAAATGAAAACTATCCTGATTTTGCGCCTAAATTTGCAAAAATCAATCTTGTTAACATCACCTCGAGCGATTCCGTTGAAAACGCAATCAACATAGGCAACATCAGTTTTGCTTACCTTGATTTATCAGGCGGAAGCAAAACAAAAATTTTATCCGCAACAAAAACGGTAAACCTTAACAACCTTGTTTACCTTGGCATTTACTGCAAAAGCGGCATAACGGAAAACAGGAATATCCGCCGCGCCATTAACCTTGCTCTTGACAGAGACACAATAGTTAAAAGCGCATACAGAGGATATGCAAACACGGCAAAATCAATTTACAACCCCGTTACCGCGCTTTCAAAGCAGACGGAAATTTTTGAAGGCACTGCAAACCTTTCTGCTGCAAAGCAGGCTATTGATTCAAGCGGGTATTCAAAGGACGAGCTTAAGCTTACTCTGCTCACCGATAAGTCAGAGGGCAAGCAGGCGACGGCAAGGCTTGTTAAGCGCCAGCTTGAAACCGCAGGCTTTAAGGTTGAGCTCAAGGTGCTTAAAAATTCCACCTACAAGGAATATGTAAGAGACGGCTATTTTGACATTTACGTCGGCGAAACGAAGCTAACGGGAGATATGAGCCTTGACAGCTTTTTTGACGCCGATGGCGGCACAAGCTACGGAATTGACGAGGAATCAAAAACGGCGCTTGCATATAAAAGCTATCTTGAGGGCGAAAGCGAAATCGGAAAGTTCATCTTAAGCTTTACCGAGGAGCTGCCGTTTCTTCCGATTCTTTACAGACAGGGCATAATCTGCTACACAAAATCGCTTCAGGGCGATATGCAGGGATATGACGGAAACTATTTTTCAAATATTGAGGATTGGTATTATAACTGATGGATGACCTTAAAAGCTTTGACATAAAGTTCATAAAGGGCGTTGGAGAAAAAAGGGCTCAGCTTTTTAACAGGCTGGGCATATTCTCGCTTGACGATTTAGTTCACTACTATCCGCGAAAATACCAGGACTGGAGCGAAACAACAACTGTTGCCGAAGCGCAAAACGGAGACACCGTAACGATTAAAACAACTATGATAACGCCTATAAAAAAGGCGATAATAAGAAAAGGGCTTACCCTTTTCAAGTGTAATTTCTCCGACGGGGACAACATTATTCACGTAACAATTTTCAACAACAAATACCTTGCGGATTCGCTTCGCACCTTTGATGATTATATTCTTTACGGCAAGCTTGAAAAGAAATTTACGGACGCCTCGATGAGCTCCCCTCAAATTGAAAAAAATGACAGCGCAATCGGAATTCATCCGATTTACCCTTCAACGGAAAGGCTCAATTCAAAGGCTATAGCAAAGGTTGTTAAGGCGGCGCTTGATAAGGTTGAGCATTTTGAAGATACATTAAGCGACGAGCTGCTTCAGCGGTACGACCTGTGCTCGCTTGATTTTGCTATAAGGCAGATTCATTTTCCGAGCGAGCAGAAAAATATTGCAATTGCAAGGAAGCGGCTTATTTTCGAGGAGCTGCTGACACTGCAGCTTGGGCTGCTCAAGCTCAAAACGAAAAAGAGCGCCGACAATGGCTATATTATTGAAAAGGATTTCAGCGGGGAGTTTTATAAGCTGCTCCCCTTTGAGCCGACCTCGGCGCAGAAAAGAGCGGTTAACGACTGCCTTAAGGATATGAAAAGCTCACACGCAATGAACAGGCTTGTTCAGGGAGACGTTGGCTCGGGAAAGACGGCGGTTGCCGCTGCGCTTATGTACACCGTAATAAAAAACGGTTACCAGGCGGCGATGATGGCGCCTACTGAAATCCTCGCCTTTCAGCACTTTGAATCACTGACGGAGCTTTTTAAGGACACCGATTTAAGAATTGCGCTTCTCACAGGCTCAACGAAGCCGAAGGAGAAAAAGGAAATCAAAAAGGCGCTGCTTGAGGGCGAAATCGACCTCATAATAGGCACTCACGCTCTTATTCAGAATGACGTTGAGTTCAGCGACCTTGCGCTTGTTATAACAGACGAGCAGCACCGTTTCGGAGTTGAGCAGAGAGCTACGCTTGCAATGAAGAGCAAAAGCCCTCACCTGCTTGTAATGAGCGCAACGCCTATTCCGAGAACGCTCGGGCTCATCATTTACGGCGACCTTGACATTTCCGTTATTGACGAGCTTCCCGCAGGGCGCAAGCCGATAAGAACTGACGTTGTTGATTCCTCGTACCACGAGAGAATTTATAATTTCATAAAGAAAAACGTTGACTCGGGAGCGCAGGCGTACATTGTCTGCTCGCTTGTTGACGAGGGCGAAAGCGATTTAATATCGGCAAAGGAATACGCCGAAAAGCTTTCAAAAACAGCGTTCAAGGGGTATAACCTCGGGCTGCTCCACGGCAAGCTCAAGGCTAAGGAGAAGGACAACGTTATGAACGCCTTTTCAAGAGGAGACGTTCAGGTGCTTGTTGCAACGACTGTTATTGAGGTTGGCGTTGACGTTCCTAACGCAACTATTATGCTTATTGAAAATGCGGACCGCTTCGGCCTCTCACAGCTTCATCAGCTAAGAGGAAGAGTCGGCAGAGGAAGCGAAAAATCCTACTGCATTCTCGTTTCGGATAACAAGAGCCGCACCTCGCAGGACAGGCTTGCGATTATGAAGGAGACAAACGACGGCTTTAAAATTGCAGATTACGACCTCAGGGCAAGGGGCCCCGGAGACTTTTTCGGAAAGCGCCAGCACGGTCTGCCGAACCTCGTGATTGCCGATATGCTTGAGGATATGGAAACTGTCAGGGTGTGCCAGGCGTGCGCTCAGGAAATGCTGAAAGAGGATATTAGTCTCAGCAATTACCCGCTGCTTAAAAAGCAGATTAACGATATGTTCAGAAAGGTTAATAATTAGATAAATTAAAAGCCCTCCGATTCATACGAATCAGAGGGTGTATTTTATTTGAGCGTTTTATATTTTACGATGAATTTATCCTTATAGATATCGGCTTTTCTGAAGGACATATACCAGCTGTCAAACAGAAAGCGCTTTTCGGTTGCGCTTCCCTTTTCAAGCCCGAAGCAGTTTTCATTAATATAGCCCTCAATTCTTCCGTCGCACACGAACGGCTGGCCTGCAAAAAACAGCACCGGCCACTTATGTATCGGGCGCCCGCCTGAGCGGTTCTGGAAATTGCCCGCAGCCATCCAGATAAAGTTATCAAATTTTCTTGTTTCGCCGAAAAGCGCGTCAACCGTTTTGTTGAAATTAATGGTGAAATAATAACAGCTTTGGAAGCTCTGAGCGTGAATCACGTGCCAGATATATATAGCCTCAAGGCGGTCATAAGTAGTTTCATATTTTGAAATATCAACTGCGTTTTTAGTCAGCTTAAGAACTGCCTTTTTGCCTGACAGGTCAGTTTCATAGGTGTTTACCATTGATTTGAAGGTATAGCCCTTTTCAATTTCGACCTGCTTAACGGCGCTCCTTTTAGCGGCGTATTTTACGCCCTCAAAATCTCTGAACGCAATTACCCTGACATAGTAAGTATCCTTGCCGAGGCCCTTGATAACGGCTGAATTTATGTTTTCCTCATACACTATGGTTGAGGTATACTTTTCTTCAAACGACGACGAGGTGCTGTACTGAAGGATATAGCCCGTTGCCTTATCATCGCCGCTCCATTTAACGCTCATCCTTCCCTTTGACTTATAGGAAAGCTCGGTGATTTTAGCCCTTGCGGGAGGCATCGGAATTTTAATCAACGTTGCTTCGCCGTAATATTTTCTGCCCTTTTTCTTAACGTATGTTCTGACCTTTACCTTGCGGATATCGGTCTGCGGCAGCTTTTTCAAATCTAGCTTTTTATCTTTAGTATGTCCCTTGTTTACATAGTGCCCCTTCTTCTTGCTGTAAACGAGCACCTGAAAGCCTGAATCGGCTTTAAGCTTTTCCTTAAGCTTCCATTTTAGCTGCGCAGTGGTTTCGCTGCAGCTTACAGCCTCTAAAGCGTATGGCGCGGAATATGTGTTAACCTTTGACTTTGCGCTTGCTGAAAATGGGAAAGAAAATGAGCTTAAAAGCACCGCGAATGCAAGAATAACATACAAAAGCCTGACAGGTTTTATTTCACAATTCTTAATCATAAAACATCCTCTATATTATCACAGAAAAGAAACCGCCCCTTTTTTACAGAGGCGGTTTTTGCATTTAAAAGTAATTAACCCTGAGCTGGTGCGCCAACAGGGCAAACGCCTTCGCAAGCACCGCACTCGATGCAAGCATCAGCATCGATAACATACTTATCGTCGCCTTCTGAAATAGCGCCAACAGGACACTCTGCAGCACAAGCACCGCAGGAAATGCAATCGTCACTAATTACATATGCCATAATATTTTCCTCCCTAAATAATGCTTAAGATAAGTTTCCTAATTCCTATCATATATAAATATAGCAAAAAGATTATAAAAATGCAAGTATAAATTTATTTTTATAATTATCCGTTCTTTTCACGTTTAACTATTCTTACCTCATCTCTGTTAACTATTACAGGCGCGCCTTCTGGCATACTGTCAAGCTGAACCTTGAGTTTGCCTGTTAGGACTGCGCTGTCAACAACAACGCCTCTGCCCTCGCGGCAATCAACAACAGTTCCCTTCGCAGGGGTGATTTTATTAAGGTATTCATATGAATTTTGCTCATATTTAAGGCAGCACATAAGCCTTCCGCACGTTCCGCTGATTTTTCCGGGAGAGAGCGAAAGCCCCTGCTCCTTAGCCATTTTAATTGAAACGGAATGGAAATCGTTAAGAAAGGTTGAGCAGCAAAACGGCCTTCCGCAGATTCCGAGGCCGCCTATCATCTTAGCCTCGTCTCTGACGCCAATCTGGCGGAGCTCAATTCTTGTGTGAAATTCGCTTGCAAGGTCCTTTACAAGCTCCCTGAAATCAACTCTTCCGTCTGCTGTGAAATAGAAGATAATCTTTGAGCCGTCGAAGGTATATTCAACCTCGGTAAGGTCCATATCAAGGCCGTGCTCCTCAATCTTTTTCAGGCAGATTGAATAGGCGTTTTTCTCCTTGATTTTGTTTTCCTCAAGGCGCTTTTTATCCTCCTCGGTAGCGACTCTTTTAATCGGCTTGAGAGGAGAGACAACCTCGCTGTCATCTATTTCCTTAACGCCGCTTGAAGCGATGCCGCATTCAATGCCTCTTACCGTTTCAACAACTACTGTATCGCCCTTCCTGACATCTATATCAGATGGGTCAAAATAATACATTTTGCCTGTGTCCTTAAAGCGGACACCAACAACCTTAACCATATTTATTTCCTTTCTAACGCCCTGCCGCCTTTCTTAAATCAGCGCAGGTCTTTGTTATAAGAACAGAGTTATTAACGCCTCTGTCTGCAAGCTCTTTTATATCGTCGCACACCTCAATCAGCCTCATCAGCTTTTTTCTGCTGAGCCTTGAAGAAAGCAGCGCGGCAGTTTCCTTCTGAGCGCTGAGCGGCTTGCTCTCAGGCAGAAGCGCGTCTCTGAATACAAGCTTGAGTACGCTCATTGCCGCCGAGAGATTTGCATTGTTCCACGAAAAGCCCGCAACGGTCTTAATCAGCTCATATTCACTTGGCGCAATAACGTTTTTTGCAAGCTCTCCCGCAAGCTCGTTTATTTTTGAAAGCTTTCCGTCTTTGAGACTTTCAAGCGCTTTGCCTATGTTTCCGCCCCAGATTTCAAGCGCCTTGAATGCCTCGTCATAGCTTATCTCCTCATCCTGAGAGGAGATGTATTCAGCGCCAGCGGAGCTCTCAACTCCGCTGAGGGTAAGAACAACGCTTCTTGAAAGCACAGTTTCAAGCATTGCGGATTTATTTGTAACCGTCAGGATAAACACCGCATATGACGGCGGCTCCTCAAGAATCTTTAAAAGCGCATTCTGAGCGTTTAAATTCATAGACTGAGCGTTGCCTAAAATATAGACCTTGTAATCAGCCTCATTCGGCTTAACAAACGCGTCGTCACGGATTTCCCTCACCTTGCCGACATGAAACGCCGCGGGTCTGTTAGCCGCGGTATATTCAATTATATCGGGATGAATTCCCTTTAAAACCTTGGAGCACTGCGGGCACTTAAGGCAGGGAGGCTCTTCTCCCCTGCAGAAAAGATTTAAGGCAATATCTCTTGCAAGAGTTCTTTTCCCCATACCCTCATCGCCTTCAATAATGATTGCCTGAGGGAGCCTTTTTGACTGAATAAGAACGCTGAGCTGCTCCTTGATTTTTTCATTTCCCTTAAAATTCAAAAATTCCATATAGGTTAAAATTTCTCAAAGTGTTCAATATCGGTTGTAAACGCAACAGCGCCGTACTCCTCAACGTCAACAGCGCTGTTGAGGAGGGAGCCCGTTAAAGTGCTTGTTACACCCTGAGTTTTAATTTTTCTTTTAGTTACGCTTTTCTTGAGCACGCTGTAAAGCTTTTCAACTCTGTCATTTTCACAGCAGATAAGAAGCGCTGTGTGGCCATCAACAAGGAACTGACCCGAGGTTGAAATTTTAGTTACAAAGTAACCGTTGAGCGCAACTGCATCAAGCACCTTTTCCGTATCTTTATTTGAAATAATTGTTATAACTAATTTCATTTTATCACTCGTTTCCTGAATTTTTGCTATACCATAAGCGCGATAGCCACTATTACCGGCATAGTTATGATTGAGAACACGCTCGTCTGCCCGACAAGCTCGCTCGGCAGCGCGGTATCGTTATCATACTTTGCAGCGTACATTGCAGTGTTGGTTGCAACGGGGGCTGAAGCTGAGATTGTGAGCGCTGTTCTCATTTCACTGTTGATTCCCGCAAGCCTGAAAATCAGGAGCATGGTTACGGGGATAAGTATCAGCCTTAAAAACGATACAAAATATATTTCCTTTTTGGCAAAGATATTTTTAAAATTACAGTTTGCAAAGAAGGTTCCGAAAACAATCATCGCCATTGGCGAGTTGCAGGCGGCAACCCTTTCCATAGTATTGCTGATTATATCTGGCATTTTCACCTGAAGAAGAAAAAGCGGAATGCCGATAATAACGCTGATTGAGCCCGGGTTTACAATCAGATTTTTAAGATTAATCTTTGCCTTTTTGCCTGAGATTTCGTGAATTCCGTATGTAAAGGCAAAAACGTTAAACACTGCTACATAGCACGATGAATAGAACACTCCCTCCCTGCCTACAACGCTTTCAGCAAGCGGCAGCGCAAGAAACGCCGCGTTTGAGAAGGTTATGGCGTAATGGTAAATTCCTCTTATCATCGCGTTTTGCTTCCTGAAGGTGAGAGAGGAAACGCCTATAGCGAATAAATGGGTTGCAAAGGCAAGCGCAAACGCAACCGCCAGCCCTTTGATATGCTCGGGCGTTCTCTCCATTTTCAGAAAGGTATTGATAATTGTTATCGGCAGAATCATATTGAAAAGAAGGTCGACAAGCCTTTTTCCGTCCGCCTGAACAAATATTTTAGTTTTATCGGCTGCAAAGCCTATCGCCGCAATAAGATATAATACTCCGACCTGGGAGGCAACCGTTAATAGATTTGAGGTGAAATTTTGTATCAAAATAAATGCTCCGTATAATATATTCTCCGCTATTTCCGCCTGCTGTTATCCTTGCCGTTAACAAAGCTGTTAAGGATATTCTTCTCAAAGAAAAACGTAAAGCCGCATAACATAAGCCCCGTGAAGGCAACTGAGTTTTCGGCGCTGATTAGCGGAGCCTTTCCGCTGAGGACAAGGGCAAATCTGTCAATAAAAAACAGAACTGCAAGATATGAATAAACTCTGGCGAAAAGCACCGTTGTGTTTTTTGCGTTTCCCTCTGAATCAACCTCAGTTGCAAAGCGGTAAAAGAAGCAGACGAGCATAAGCATCATAAAATACTTAAGAGTGCTGTCAATACTTTTTTCAAAGCCCGAGGAGAGCTCCATAAGATTAAAAACAACCGAAAGCGCCCACAGCATAGGCACAACGTGAATCAGACGGAAGGAGCGGAAATCGTAATTCCTGTTTCCGAAGGAAAAACCGACTATTATGAAATATCCGCTTGAAACAAGCGCCGTTACTCCGCTCATAAGAATCGGAAGGATATAGGTTCCGTTTAACCGCCCGGAGCTGAAAGCGCCGTAAAGGAGAACGCACTGGGTTATAAAATTCACGAAGAAGCCCGCCGCAGCTATATACGAAAAAGCATCAAGATGAAACGGATTTTTAAATTCAAACGCAGGCGCGTACTGCTTCTCCTTAAGGCTTTCAATTGCTATGCCTATAATTGCGGCTAAGGCAAGCGCGATATATATTCCCGCCAGCACATAATTAAGATAATAAATTGACAGAAAGCGAATAACGGGAGCTATAAGCAGCGATACAAAAACAAATAAAGTGTAAAATCCTGTACTGTTTTTATGCATTGTTTTCTCCGCTATTCTGTTCTCTGGTCAATCGGAATATAAGGTCTCGGCTTGGATACGCTCTTGTATGCAGGGCGCATAATTCTTCCGCCCGTTGTCAACTCCTCAATACGGTGGGCAGACCAGCCTGCAATCCTTGCGGTTGCAAAGAGAGGAGTATAAAGGTCGTCGGGAATTCCGAGGACTCTGTAAACAAGGCCTGAATACAAATCAACATTAGCGCACATTGCCTTTTCATCGCCCTTAACCTCGGCAAATACCTGAGGCGTGAGCTTTTCAATATTTTCAAGAGTTAGGAATTCCTTTTCAAAGCCGTGCTCAACTGCGAGCTTTTTAGCGTTCTTCTTAAGAATTTTTGCTCTCGGGTCAGAAAGGGTGTAAACAGCGTGGCCCATTCCGTAGATAAGGCCCGAACGGTCGTTAGCTTCCTTTCTGAGAATCTTTATAAGCATTTCACGCATCTGGTTTTCATCAGTAGGGTCGGCAACGTTTTCAAGGATATAATCCATCTGCTGAGACACCTTGATGTTTGCGCCGCCGTGCCTCGGACCCTTAAGCGAGCCGATTCCTGCCGCGATGGCTGAATATGTATCAGTTCCGCTTGAGGTTAAAACTCTTGTTGAAAATGTTGAGTTGTTACCGCCGCCGTGGTCAGCGTGGAGCATAAGGCAGATATCAAGAA
>CAMOWP010000028.1 GCA_946628455.1 uncultured Clostridia bacterium
TCGGTATCATAAAGACCGTTAATCGTGTTTGACGTTACAACGCAAATTCCGCCCTGGCTCTCATCCTTGTAGAACAAATAGAACGTTCCGTTGTATTCAGTAATATCGCCGTCAATGGAATCCCTGCTTGCAACATCGTTGTTCTTCATCATCGGTGCAGGAACGGAATACTTGCTCTGGTCGAGAAGGTCATCGGTATACATATAGTGCATCTTAGTTCCGCCTGCAGAATAACCGTTAGCAGCAAGACCAAAATAAACCATGTACTTGCTTTCGGTTGCGTCCCAGATAACCTGCGGAGCCCATGCTCTGTAAACATCAACGCCTGTAATATCAGCAACGTTGATTATGGTTTCGTCCGTCCATGTAACAAGGTCAGTTGAACGCCAGATGACAAAGCTGTTTGAATTGCCCCACCAAACGTTTCCTGAGCAGTCAGCGTCTGTTGCGATTGCGTAATACTTACCGTCCTGACCGCGGAAGATATACGGGTCACGCGCGCAGCCTGTACCTTTAGTTTGATTTAAAACGGGGTCGTTCTTGTTGATAGCAAAGTAATTGTCGCCATCCTCGGAAAGAGCGAACTTAATTCTCTGCTCTTCCCTTGCGTTACCTGTGAAATAAGAAAACAGGTATCTGTCCCTGGTATCGGCAAGAGCCGCAATACCGCCGAGAGGCAGCATTGTTACTACCATTGCTATTGCCATAAGTAATGACAAAACTTTCTTAGAAAATTTCATAATGTTTCCTCCTTCTTCGGCTTGCGCCGAAAGGTGAAATATTATCCCTCAGCCTGCCCTCTGACCCGAGCAGTAATTGTTAACAAGCCGAAACAATTTGTTAACAACTCAGCTTAGGGTATAATACTCCCTAATATTTTTACACAGTAAATTATAATATGAAAAACATAATGTGTCAAGCTATTTTTGAACAAAATGTAAATTTTCTTTAAACTTTGTTCACTTTTGCAAATTTGTCAAAAAAATATAAAAAACAGGCAACCTTTCGGTTGCCTTGGTCCACCCGACAGGACTCGAACCTGCAGTCGTCAGAATCGGAATCTGATGCATTATCCGGTTATGCTACGGGCAGATGTATTAAATTGTAGGGGCGACCTTTGGTCGCCAGCGTATCTGTAGGGGCGACCTTTGGTCGCCGGCGGGCGGTTAAAAACCGCCCCTACGATTTAATTTGTTCGGGCTAACACCGCGCGGACGGTTAAAAACCGCCCCTGCTGTTACGAATAATATTCGTCCTTTCCCATTAACCACTTTTTAGGATTCTCGTCAATGTATTGCATATGCAATAAAAAATCCTCTTCATCCCGAATCACGTGGTCATAAAAGCCTTTTTGCCATATGGTACAGCCGACTTGCTTAGTTACAGTGCCTTTAAACTGTTGCATTATACGGCTCACCGTAGGGGCGACCTTTGGTCGCCCGTGCGTCGCAGACCCTTCTGTAGGGGCGACCTTCGGTCGCCCGAGCCCGCAATCATCTATCGTTATTAATAAATGAATATGATTCGGCATTATTACAAAATTATCGACTACGACATTTTCATATATTTCATTTATTCTTTTCAGTTCATTCGCTGCTGCTCTGCCGATTTCTGTTAAACGGACTTTCGGCGGGCGACCTGAGGTCGCCCCTACAATCTGAGATAAAACGCAGTTCATATTTTCGGTACATATCGTTACAAAATATGTGCCGTTGTGTGAATAGTCAAATTCTTCTAAACGATTTCGTTTCCTTTTCGGCAATTTTTCCATGCTGTTATTTTACCACATACAGCCTTGAATATCAACATAAATTCTGCTATAATATTTACGGTTTTTTGAGAGGTAAAAGGTATGACATCTTCGGAAAAGCAATTCAAAAAAATGACCGAAACGCCCGTAACAAGGCTGATTCCGCGCCTTGCCGTGCCAACGGTCATTTCTATGCTTATTACAATGATATATAATATTGCCGACACTTATTTTGTTTCAAAAATCAGCGTTTCGGCAAGCGGCGCAACGGGAATCCTGCTGAGCCTTATGGGGCTTATTCAGGCGTTTGGCTTTATGTACGGGCAGGGCGCGGGCTCAAACATTTCACGCCGCCTCGGTGCAAAGGATTTAAACGCGGCGAACGTTTACTGCTCAACGGCGTATTTTTCTGCGCTCGCAGTCGGTCTGATTATTATGAGCGCGGGGCTGATTTTCCTTGAGCCGATTATGCATTTTCTCGGCAGCACTGATACAATTCTTCCCTATGCAAAGAGCTACGGAATGTGGATTTTAATTGCCGCGCCCGCTATGACAACCTCGTTTGTTATGAACAATATCCTGCGTTTTGAGGGGCTTGCAAAGCTCGCTATGATTGGCATAACAACGGGCGGAGTTTTAAACGTTATTCTTGACCCGCTTCTCATTTTCGTATTCAGAATGGGAATTGCAGGCGCGGGAATAGCAACGGCGTTTTCGCAATACGTGGGTATGCTTATTCTGCTTACAATGTTCCTTAAGAAAAAGCCGCAAAGCCGCATTTCGCCTAAGTTTTTCAGCTTTAAGCCGGGCGTTACAAAGGATATAATTGCGGTTGGTCTCCCCTCCTTTGCAAGGCAGGGGCTCAACTCCGTTTCAACTATGATACTCAACATTCAGGCGGCTCCGTTCGGCGACGCGTGCATAGCCTCAATGAGCATAACCGCTAAAATAGGAATGTTTATTTTCAGCACCTCGCTGGGTATCGGGCAGGGCTTCCAGCCCGTTTGCTCCTTCAATTACGGCGCAAAGCTTTACGGCAGAGTTAAGGAATCAATAAAATTCCTCTGGAAATTTGCAACGCTTGTTATTGCCGTTATTGCGGGAATCTGCTTCATCCTCGCGCCTCAGCTTATCTCACTTTTCAGAAGCGATAAGGAGGTGCTTGAAATAGGAACTCTCGCGCTGAGAATCCTCTGCGCCGCACTGATTACCCTGCCTACTACTATGGTCGGAAATATGACCTTCCAGTCTGTCGGAAAAAGCGGAAGAGCCTTCTTCCTCGCCTGCGCGCAAAACGGGCTGTTCTTCATTCCGATTGTTCTTGTTATGCCGAGATTAATCGGCGTTCTCGGAATACAGACAGCGTGGCCTATAGCTTACACCGTTGCCGCAATAATTGCCGCGCCTATGATTATTTCGTTCATAAGGAGCCTTGATAAATTACCCGTCAAGCCCGAGGACTGAAGCTGAATTATCACTATCAAGCGTCTCAATGCTTTTGAGGCGCTTTATTATTATCTCGTTCCTCTTATCAGCGTCGTCAAGCGCCTGAGAGGCTGATTCAAGGCGTTTTCTGATAAGCGCAAGCTGCTCGCCGAACTTATTATACTGCGCCTTCGCCGCGCCTAAAATGTCGAAAACCTCGCTCGCCTTCTTATTTATTGCGACAGACTTGAAGCCGATTGCAAGCGAGTTTAAAAGCGCTGTAACAGTGCTCGGCCCCGCAATCATTATGCCCTTTGCCTGAAGCTGCTCGGCAAGCCCGTTTTTGCTGCTCATAACCTCGGCGTAAAGCCCCTCCGTTGCAAGATACATAATTGCAAACGGCGTTGTGTTGGGAACGTCGATATATTTTGAAATATCCCTCGCCTCGCTCTTAATCTGCGCTTCAAGCGCTTTTCTTGCTGCCTCAAGCGCGGCAACGTCTCCGGCTTCGGCTGCGGCTGAAAGGCGCGCGTAATCCTCAAGCGGAAACTTTGAATCAATCGGGAGCCAGGTTGTGTCTGAATCCTCGGCATTCGGGATTTTGACTGCAAACTCAACCTGCCCGTTATACGCGGCGTTTGTTCTTACATTGGTTTCATACATTGCAGGGATGGTTTCATCAAGGATATTTTTAAGCTGTACCTCAGCCCACGTTCCCCTGCTCTTAACGTTTGTGAGAACTCTGCTGAGCCCCTGAACGCTGCTTGTTACGTCGCCTGACATCCTCTGCATATCGCCGAGAGATTTATACACTCTTTCAAGCTGAGTTGAAACCGTTGCAAAGGACGCGCCCAGCCTTTTGTTAAGAGTGTCTGACAGCTTTTCGTCAACGGTTGAGCGCATTTCGTCAAGCTTCTTTTCGTTGCTCTCCTGAAGCTGTGAAATTGAAAGCGCAATCGCCCTGCTCTGCTTTTCGGTATTTTCGTTAAGGGTCTGCATAAGCTGAATCTGCTGCTCGTAGTTTTTATCCGTCAGCCCCTTCATACCGTCGGCAAGGCTTCTGACCTCAGCGGCGTTCTGCCTGCTGCTCATTAGTACAACAACAAGAACGATAATTAAAACAACTATAATTCCGATTAATAAATATGTCTGCATAAAAACACCTCCGAACTTATTATATTTTATACAATTATATCTTTCAAGGAATAAAAATAAACAGTCCGGAAATTCGGACTGTTTATTTATTTTAGTATTAATTAATCGCCTGCAGCGTCAACGGCTTCCTGTATCCATTCCTCGTCTTCGGGAGTTGATTCGCCGTGCTTAACCCCGAGCATAGCGACAAGTCCGAGAGCGAACATAATCGCACAATAGAGGAACATATAGTTATAATTCTCGTGGAAAAGACCGATAACAAGTCCGCAGAGAATCGGACCCGAAATAGAAGCAGCCTGCGTTGCGGTATAGTAGTAACCCGTAAAGGTACCTACGTGCTCTCTTCCGCCCATAGCAAGAACGAGCGGGAGCGTATTGATATTAACGCATCCGACAGCGGCACCGCCGACAACGAGCGCAACCCAAAGACAAATCCATGTAAACTTATTTACGCTTCCGTCCGCGTTATTCGGCAGAACCTGTGATACCGTAAGATAAACGGTAAACATAAATACTATACCCGCAAGACCGATTAAAATAGTCTTTTTTCTTCCGAGCTTTCTTCCCATAATACCTGCGGGAATTCCGAAAGCGGCAAGAGATACGGCGAATACCGCCATCATAAGCGTTGAGTAAATCGGCTGAACCTTTAACGTATCGTTAGCAAAGTTCGTGAAGTTCGGTACAATCGCTTCGGTTGCGTTATTTAGAAGGAAAAGCGCAAGAAGCATTATAATAAGGCTTCTCTTTTCGCCTTTATCCATATCAAGATTTCTGATAGAAACCTTCTTTTTCGGCGCCTCGTCCTTTTCAATCGCCTGAGCCTCGGTCGCCGTAAGGTCGTATTTTCTGTTTTTGCGGTAGAAGCCTGTAAGTACAACGATACAGAGAACTGCAATAATTGCGGTTACAACGAATACGGGAACGTAGTTAACCTTCTGAACAACGCCGTCGATAACTACAACGTTTCCGTTCGCGTCAAGTACGCGTCCGAGAGCGTCAGTATCCGCCTTAAGGTGAGAGGCTATCGTTGTAAAGCCTAAAAGCCCTGCAAGCGCAGTAGCAATCGTTCCGACAACGAAACCGACCATCTGACCGATACCGCCCATAATGTTAATAACGGCGTTAGCGTCGCTCTGTAAATGAGACGGTGTAAAGTCGGGCATAAGCGAAACTACGGGAGAACGCCATACCGACATTGTAAAGTTGAAGAAAATAATTACAGCCATCATCAGAAGGATGGAAAGACCGACTGCCTTTACAAGCGCAGCAACGGGAATGAAGCAGAAGAAAAGCGCACAAATCTGCATACATATAAGAATAAACGGCATTCTCTTGCCCCATTTGCGAACCTTAACTCTGTCTGAACGTTTTCCGAAGAACGGAAGAAAGATAACGCCGAAAACGTTGTCAATCGTCATAATAGCGTTAACAATAAGCGCAACGGATACCCAGGCGAGCGCCTTGTGTCCGCTCAAAAACGACGAAGCCGCCGTTCCGCTTCCGAGAAGCTCGGTAAACTTTGCACGAAGAATTACAGGTACATAAGAATTATAAACCGACCAGAGAAGCATACAGCCCATAAAGCCGAAGCCGATAAGGAAGGTCCGCTTATAATTAAGCCCGTTTCCTTTAGAATTTTTACCCATAAAATACTCTCCTTTTTATTTTATAGACTAATTATACATCATAAGATAAAAAAATTCAATAAAAACAAAAAAAATAACGCGGGGATTACCCGCGTTATTTAATATTCTGTTAAGAATTATTCAAAAGCGGCTCTTACGCCTGCAAGCTCGTCTGCGAGCTCCTGAGGAAGCCTGTCGCCGAACTTAGCGTAAAGCTCGTCAACACCCTTGAACTCCTCTTCCCAGGCGTTCTTATCAACGTCGAGAATCTTGTCAAGCTCTTCTTCAGTCATATCAAGGCCTTCAAGGTTGATATCCTTAGCATAAGGAAGGTAACCGATTGGAGTTTCCTGAGCGTCAACCTTGTTTTCGCAACGGTCAATAATCCAGTCAAGAACTCTGAGGTTATCGCCGAAGCCCGGCCAGATAAAGTCGTCGTTCTCGTCCTTACGGAACCAGTTAACGTTGAAAATCTTGGGAGCCTTTTCAGGGTCAAGGCCTGCGCCGATTTCAATCCAGTGCTTCCAGTAATCGCCCATATTGTAGCCGCAGAACGGAAGCATAGCCATCGGGTCACGTCTTACAACGCCTACTGCGCCTGTTGCTGCAGCAGTTGTTTCAGAGCCCATGATTGAGCCAACGAAAACGCCGTTGTTCCAGCTCTTTGACTGATAAACGAGCGGAGTGAGCTTAGCGCGTCTGCCGCCGAATACGAATGCTGAAATCGGAACTCCGTCAGGATTCTCAAATTCAGGTGAAAGGCAGGGACAGTTTACTGCAGGAGCAGTGAATCTTGAGTTCGGGTGAGCGAGAGGCTCATCGCTTGTGCCTTCAATCTTATCGCCCTTCCAGTTGATGCAGTTAGTCGGAGGATTCTTGTCAAGCTTCTCCCACCAAACTGTATTGTTGTCAAGGTTATGACAAACGTTTGTAAAGATTGTGCCCTTCTTGGTAGCTGCAAGAGCGTTCGGGTTTGACTTTTCGTTTGTACCGGGAGCAACGCCGAAGAAGCCGTTTTCAGGGTTGATAGCATAAAGACGTCCGTCAGGACCTTTTCTTATCCATGAAATATCGTCGCCTACGCACTCAATCTTGTAGCCCTTTCTGAGATATCCCTCGGGAGGAATAAGCATTGCGAGGTTTGTTTTTCCGCAAGCTGACGGGAATGCAGCACAGATATACTTTGTCTCCTCGCCCGGCTTTGTAAGGCCGAGGATAAGCATATGCTCAGCCTGCCAGCCCTCGTTTTTACCGAGGTATGAAGCGATACGAAGAGCGAAGCACTTCTTACCGAGAAGAACGTTTCCGCCGTATGCAGAGTTAACCGAAACGATTGAGTTCTCCTCAGGGAACTGAACAATCCATCTGTTTTCAGGGTCAACGTTGCACTTGCAGTGCATTCCGCGTACCCAGTCGTCTGAATCGCCGAGGCAGTCAAGAACAGCCTTGCCGACTCTTGTCATAATATTCATATTAAGAACAACGTAGATAGAATCGGTAATCTCAATACCGATTTTTGAGAACTTTGAGCCGACAGGTCCCATTGAATAAGGGATGATATACATAGTTCTTCCTGCATATGAGCCCTTTGCAATGTCGTCAAGCATCTTGTGGCATTCAGCAGGGTCCATCCAGTGGTTGGTCGGACCTGCGTCCTCTTCCTTAGTTGTACAGATAAGAGTACGTGCTTCAACGCGGGCAACGTCGTTTGGAGCTGTTCTGTGAAGATAGCAGTCGGGAAGGAGCTCTTCGTTGAGCTTAATCATCTCGCCTGTTTCAACAGCCTCTGCCTTAAGAGCGTCAATCTGCTCCTTTGAGCCGTCAATCCATACAATCTCAGCAGGCTTTAAGAAATCAATCTTTTCATCAAGCCATGCAAGGAGAGTCGGGTTCTTTGTGAAAGTAGTTTCCATATTAGTATCTCCTTTTAAAAAATTCGATTAGCCGAGTAAAAACTTACTGGTTTTTCATAGTAATTATAATAAAACGGTGAAAAAATTTCAATAGTTATAAAAGCTTTTCATTAAAATGTAACATAATCAGCAAAGAGCATTGTTAATTTTTTATCAAATCTCATAACTATTTGCTTGTACCTTCTGACTAACAACCAACTTGTCGATTGGCATTGTTGCATAGGCGTTGAGGCTTTCGTCAGCGCGCACTCCGCTTAAGAATTCATAATATCCCTGCGCGGCTATCATTGCGGCGTTATCTCCGCAGTATTTAAGCTCGGGAATTGTAAGCTCCCATGAGTGCTTTTTGCAGATTTCATCAGCCTTTTCCCTTAGCCTTGAATTTGCCGAAACGCCGCCTGCGAGGACGATTTTGTTATAGCCGAAATTCTCCGCCGCAAGCTCTAAATGAGAGAGCAGAATATCCGTAACAGCCTTCTGAAAGGAAGCCGCAAGGTCGGGAATAATTATGCTCTCCCCTTTCTGCTCGGCGTTGTGAACATAATTTATAACCTTTGTTTTAAGTCCGCTGAAGGAATAGTCATAAACCGAATCGGCAAATTTCGGATGCGGAAATTCAAACGCATTTTCGTCGCCCTCGGGCGCAATTTTATCTATGCTTACTCCGCCGGGATACGGCAGCTTCATCGTGCGCCCTGCCTTATCGAGCGCCTCGCCTGCTGCGTCGTCGCGCGTTCTTCCGATAACCTCAAGCTCCGTATACGATTTTACGGCAACAATATGCGAATGCCCTCCGCTTACAACAAGGCAGAGAAACGGCGGCTCAATGTCGCTTGTAAGATAATTTGAAGCGATATGCCCCCTTAAATGGTGAACGGGAACAAGCGGCTTATCTGCGGCAAGCGCAAGCCCCTTTGCGAAGTTCACACCAACGAGAAGAGAGCCGATAAGCCCCGGGGCATACGTTACGGCAATAGCGTCAATATCTTCAATTTTGCAGTCTGCATTTTTCAGCGCTTCTTCAACCACACCGCTTATGCTTTCTGCGTGGCGGCGTGAAGCTATTTCAGGCACAACTCCGCCGTAGAGCTTATGCTCTTCAAGCGAAGTTGCAATAACGTTTGATAAAACCTTTCGCCCGTTTTCAACTACCGCAGCGGCAGTTTCATCGCACGAGCTTTCAATTCCTAAAATTTTCATATTCTGTCCTTATATTTAGTCATTAATATTGCGCTTTCGTCAGGCTCACGGTAAAAGCGTGGGCGCTTTCCGACCGTTTCAAAGCCGAGGGATGTGTAAAGACTTATTGCTTTACAGTTGCTTTCCCTTACTTCAAGGGTAAGGAATTCCATTTCGTTTTCAAGCGCTTTATTAATAAGCGCCTTTGCTATACCCCTTCGTCTGAATTCGGGAAGGACGGCAACATTTGTTACATACCCTTCACCGCTGAAAATCTGAACGCCGATATACCCTGCCGCTTCGCCGTCGGCAAGTGCAAGGTAAAAGCGGGAGCAGGGGTTTTCCATCGACTCCCTTATGCTGCTTTCGCTCCACGGGGTTGAAAAGCAGGCGTTTTCAATTTTCAGTATATCAGCGGCGTTATCAGCCGCCGCGTTAATTATTTCAATAGTCATTTTCGTGTTTTTGAACGTTTTTAAAATCAGTGGATTTTTTCGTTTTACAAGGCTTATGGGAATCCGACGACGGGCGCATACTTTGTGTATGTAACCAAGTCGGATTCACAGTATAACGCAGTAGAACGGAAAAAGACGCGATTTTAGTGTGCGTCGTACCAGGTTTTGCCTATAGCTCCGTCCGCTCTGAGAAGCACCTTCATCTTGCAGGCGGTTTCCATTTCTTCGGTTACAATTTCAAGCGCTCTCTGCGCTTCATCTTCAGGCGCTTCAACAATAAGCTCATCGTGTACCTGAAGAATAAGGCGGGACTTCATATTCTCTTCCGAAAGGCGCCTGTCAACCTTAACCATAGCAATTTTAATTATATCGGCTGCCGTCCCCTGAATAGGCATATTGCGGGCAACTCTTTCGCCGAAGGCGCGGAGCATATGGTTTGACGAGTTAAGCTCGGGGAGATAGCGGCGGCGGTTAAATAGCGTTTCGCTGTAGCCCTTATCCTTTGCAAGCTCAATCATATGGGTCATATAACGGTCAACGCCGCTGTAATGGTTGAGATAATTAGTGATATATTCCTGCGCTTCCTTGCGGGTTACGCCGATATCCTTGGCGAGAGAAAATGCGCCTATGCCGTAAACTATTCCGAAATTGACAGCCTTTGCCCTTGACCTCATTTCCTTTGTTACGAAATCGAGCGGCAGGCCGAAAACCTGGGAGGCGGTGATTGAATGAATATCGTCGCCGTTATTGAAAGCGGAAATCATATTTTCATCGTCTGCAAGGTCGGCAAGCACGCGAAGCTCAATCTGGCTGTAATCGGCGTCAACAAGAAGGCAGCCGTCCTTTGCGTTGAAGAATTTGCGCATTTCACGCCCGAGCTCAGTTCTTATCGGGATATTCTGCAAATTAGGCTCGGTTGAGCTGAGTCTGCCCGTTCTCGCTTCAACCTGGTTGAAAAAGGTGTGGATTCTGCCGTCAGCTGCAATAACCTTTATAAGCCCGTCGCAGTAGGTTGACTTTAGCTTTGTGAGCGTTCTGTATTCAAGGATATAATCAATAACAACGTGCTCAGCCCTTAAGCCCTCGAGCACCTCGGCATTTGTTGAATACCCTGATTTCGTTTTCTTTTTGCAGGGGAGCTTAAGCTCCTCGAAAAGCGCAACGCCGAGCTGCTTGGGAGAATTGATATTAAATTCATAGCCTATCTCGCTGTAAATGAGCTTTGTGAGCTCGTCTATTCTTACAGACAGCTTCTTGCCGAACTCCTCAATTCCCGCCTTGTCTGCTGAAAAGCCGACTGTTTCCATCCTTGCAAGAACTCTTGAAAGCGGAAGCTCGATTTCGTTTAAAAGCTTCATCTGATTTGCTTCCTCAAGCCTTAAATCAGTTTTTTCAAACAACTTTTCAAGAACTGCGGCGCACGAAACGTTTTTATCCTCGCCGCCGAGCGCGTTTTTATATTCGGGAAGAACAACTCCGTATTCAAGGCAGAGGTGCTCTATATCATATTTTGTGTCGGACGGTTTTAAAAGATAAGCCGAGAGCATTAAATCGCCGCATACGTTTTCGCACTCAATCCCCTTTTCAGCGGCAAGACGGTGAAGGAATTTTGAATTGTAGGTATATTTTTCAGCACCCGTGTCAGCGAAGAAGCCTTCGATGAATTCATCGAAAAACGGCGCCTCCTGAGCAACGGTTACAATTTCATCTCCGAAGGCAAAAAGCAAATCGCAGATTTCGTTTTCAACAATTACGGGGTAAACGAAAGCCTTGCCTGAGCCGAGCCTTTCAAGGATTTCAGAGGCTGAGCCCGCTTCGCGGCAGGTTATTTCGCGCGGCTTTTCCTGAGCTTTTTCAACCACCGCGTCGTTTGCACTGAGTTCAAATTTCGGCATTAGCGAATACAGCTCAAGGCGCGAAAATTCAGCCGCCGCCTTGCTGTCGGGCGGGGCGATTTTATATGCGTTTATATCTTTTTCAATCGGAGCGTCAGTTACGATTTCGCCGAGCTTTAAGGAAAGATATGCGTTATCCTTATCCCTTTCAAGCTTTGCCCTTACGCCCTTTGTAACGTCAACGGCGTCAAGGTCGGCATAGATGTTGTCAACACTTTTATACTGAGCGATAAGGCTGAGCGCTGTTTTTGGACCCACGCCCTGAACGCCCGGGATATTATCGGAGCTGTCGCCCTGAAGCGCCTTGACCTGAATAAGCTGCTCGGGCGTTACGCCGTACTCCTGCATAATCGAGTTTTCATCGTAAACATCTGTTACAGCCTGCCCCATCTTAGTTCTTGCAAGGAGCACCTTAACTCCGCCGTGAGCGAGCTGAAGGGAGTCTCTGTCGCCCGTTGCGATAAAGCATTCGTCGCCGTTTTTTCTGCACTCGGCAGCGAGAGTTCCGAGAATATCGTCAGCCTCCCAGCCCTCGCATTCAACCGTTTTATAGCCTAAAAGGTGAAGCAGATTTTTGAGAACGGGCATCTGCGAGCGAAGCTCGTCGGGCATTGCGTGTCTGCCTGCCTTATATGCGTCGTACATCTTATGCCTGAAGGTTGGCGCGTGAACGTCAAACGCAACGGCAACCGCGTCAGGCTTGCTCATATCCTGAAGCTTTAAAAGAATATTTAAAAAGCCGTAAATCGCGTTTGTGTAATCTCCGTTTTTAGTTGTGAGAAGCTTTATTCCGTAATACGCGCGGTTTACGATGCTGTTTCCGTCAATTACAAGTAATTTCATAACGAATACCTCTTTTAAAAAGTTCATAATATTATAACACAATAAGCTATCTTTTACAATGAACGTCTTGAAATTTATCAATAAAGTTATATAATGATAATATAAATCCTTTGGAGGATATAAAAATGTATTTCAGAACGCACGCCGCGATTGATTTGGACGCGGTTGAATACAATTATAATAATACGCGCGCACTCCTGCCTGAAAACGTAAAGCTGCTCGGAGTTATCAAGGCTAACGCTTACGGCCACGGCGCAGTTGAAATAGGAAAGTTCCTTGAGGGGAAATGCGATTTCTTCGGAATTGCCTGCGTTGATGAGGCAATGGAGCTTATTAACGCGGGGATTAAAACTCCGCTGCTTGTGCTCGGCTACGTTTCTCCGTTTGAATACGAAGCGGTTGTTAAAAACAATATCAGAATCCCGATTTTTTCTCTTGATGACGCTAAAAAGCTTTCAGAGGAAGCTGAGAGGCAGGGCAAGGAAGCGCCGTTTCATTTCTGCATTGACACGGGAATGAGCAGAATCGGCTTTCAGGTCAGCGAAGAGACAGCTGACATCTGCCTTGATATTACTAAGCTCAGGGGAATAAAAGCCGAGGGGCTGTTCTCTCACTTTGCAACAGCTGACGAAACCGACCTTTCAAAGGCGCTCGCTCAGCAGAAGCTGTTTTCCGATTTCGTTTCAATGCTTGAAAAAAGAGGGATTGAAATTCCGATTAAGCATATCAACAACAGCGCGGGGATAATGAATTTCGGCAAGAAATTTGATATGTGCAGAATGGGGATTATAACCTATGGGCTGTATCCTTCGCACGAGGTTGATAAATGTCTGCTTGACATCAAGCCTGTTATGACGTGGAAGGCGAGCGTTTCCCACGTTAAGACTCTCCCCGCAGGGCGCGAGATTTCATACGGCGGAACGTTTACAACTACTAAAAACACGGTTGTTGCAACAGTTCCCGTAGGCTATGCGGACGGTTATCCGCGCTGCCTGTCAAATATAGGAAGAGTTCTCGTTAACGGACGCTTTGCAAAAATACTCGGCAGAGTGTGTATGGACCAGTTTATGATTGACGTTACGGATATTGAAGGCGTTGAAACAGGCAGCGAGGTTGTTCTTGTAGGAAAGCAGGGAGATTTGGAGCTTTCAATGGAGGAGGTAAGCGAGGCTGCATATTCCTTCAACTACGAGCTGCCCTGCCGTATTGCCGAACGCGTGCCCCGCGTTTACTATAAAAACGGTGAAACCGTTAAAACAGTAAAAAGTATATAATTCGACAAAATGCACCGCTTGTATAAAGAGGTGCATTTTTTAATTGACAAACAAAATTAAATTGTGTACAATAAAATTGTTCGAACAATAAGGGGATGAATAATTATGGCAGATGAAAAATATAACGCTTTGAAGCTTGAAAACCAGCTTTGCTTTCCGCTTTACGCCTGCTCAAAAGAGGTTGTTAAAAGATACAAGCCGTTTCTTGACGAGCTTGATTTAACGTATACCCAGTACATAACAATGATGGTTATGTGGGAGAAAAAGAGCATCAACGTTAAGGAGCTCGGGGAATGCCTTTACCTTGATTCGGGAACTCTGACTCCCCTGCTCAAAAAGCTTGAAAACAAGGGCTATATCAAGCGCGAGCGCTCAAAGGAAGACGAGAGAAATTTAATAGTTTCAATAACAAAAAAGGGTGAAGCGCTGAAAGACGAAGCAGTTGACGTTCCCGTTAAAATGGGGCAGTGCGTTAATCTTAACAGCGAAGAGGCAAAAACGCTCTACGCCCTGCTTTACAAATTACTCGAAAATATTTAGAGCCGGTCACCAGTTATAAGCCATAAGAAAAAAGCTATCTCGGTTGAGATAGCTTTTTGGTTTATACATTAATTTCAACGTTTACGCCGAGGAGGTCCTTGTTTTCATCAAGAATCGGCTTTACAACCTCGTTTAAGAAATCGGCGGTCTGCTCAGGGGCTCTGCCGACGAAATTCTCAGGCTTGAGAATTGAGAGGATTTCCTCCTTAGTCGTCATAAAGGCAGGGTCGGCGGCGATACGGTCAACGAGGTCGTTTTTACCTCCCTCAACCTTAACCACTGCGCCCGCAGCCATTGAGTGCTGACGGATTTTTTCGTGGAGCTCCTGACGGTCTCCGCCCTTTTTAACGGCGTCCATCATAATATTTTCAGTTGCCATAAACGGAAGCTCGCTCATAAGCCTTGCTTCAATTACCTTTGGATAAACAACGAGGCCGCTCGTTACGTTGATTAACAAATCAAGGATTCCGTCTATCGCAAGGAACGCCTCTGCAACGGAAACTCTTTTGTTTGCGCTGTCATCAAGCGTTCTCTCAAACCACTGAGCGGAAGCGGTCCACGCAGGGTTGAGCGCGTCAATCATAACATATCTTGAAAGCGATGCGATTCTTTCGCTTCTCATCGGGTTGCGCTTGTAAGCCATTGCGGAAGAGCCTATCTGATTCTTCTCAAACGGCTCCTCAATCTCCTTAAGATTCTGGAGAAGCCTTAAATCGTTTGAAAACTTGCAGGCAGACTGAGCAATGAGCGCAAGCACGTTAACTACGATTGTATCGAGCTTTCTTGCGTAGGTCTGTCCGCTTACGGGGAAGCAGGCCTTGAAGCCCATCTTTTCGGCAATCTTTCTGTCAAGCTCCTTGCATTTTTCGTGGTCGCCGTCAAAGAGCTCAAGGAAGGATGCCTGAGTTCCCGTTGTGCCCTTTGAGCCGAGGAGCATAAGGGTATCAATTACGTGGTTAATCTCCTCATAGTCAAGGACTAAATCCATAAGCCAGAGCGTTGCTCTTTTGCCGACTGTAGTAGGCTGAGCAGGCTGAAAATGGGTAAAGCCGAGGCACGGCATAGCCTTATACTCGTCAGCAAATTTCGCTATGCTCGCAATTGCGTTGACGAGCTTTTTCTTAACGAGATAAAGCGCCTCGCGCATAGTTATAACGTCAGTATTATCGCCAACGTAGCAGGAGGTTGCGCCGAGATGGATTATTCCCTTTGCGTTCGGGCACTGCTCGCCGTAAGCGTGAACGTGGCTCATAACGTCGTGGCGGAATTTCTTCTCGTATTCCTGAGCTACCTCGTAGTTTATATCCTCAGCGTGAGCCTTAAGCTCCTCAATCTGCTCCTTCGTTACGTTTAAGCCGAGCTCGTTTTCAGCCTCGGCAAGCGCAATCCAGAGCCTTCTCCACGTTTTGAATTTGAAATCGGGAGAATAAATATACTGCATTTCCCTGCTCGCATATCTTGCGGCAAAGGGAGAACTGTATCTGTCGTTAGCCATAAATAACCTCAAAAAATTGAATATTGAATTAAGAATTAAGAGTTATGAATTAAGAATTAAGAATTCTGCGCACAGCAATTATAAT